>JBDLIY010000020.1:0-18350 GCA_039714635.1 Planctomycetota bacterium | reverse complement strand
TCACGGCGAATCCGCCCACCTTCTTGCCCCCTTCGGTCCGCAGGACACACCGCTGGAGATCCCGCAACTCGAACCCCGCGCTCCCGACCGACTCCCGGGCGTACCCTTCCGAGTGGCGGTACCGGCCGTGGCCCTGGATTTCGAAGCCCGGCCCGTCGTCCTCCCCCGCTTCCAGGGTGAAGATGACGATCCCCCCCGGCTGCGTCGCCGTGGCCATCCCGGTGAGGACCGCAGTCAGGCGTCCGAAGTAGCAGAGCGTGTCCGCGGAGATCACGACGTCGAACGGCCCCGCCTCGGGAAGGTAGGTGAGGAGGTCGGCCACGACGAGTTCGTCGTACTGGTTTCGGGACCGGGCCCTCTCGACCATTTTCCGGGAGAGGTCCACGCCCGTCAGGACCCGCGCGAACGGACGAAGCAGGCCGCCGCAGAGCCCCGTACCACAACCGGCATCCAGGATGTCCAGGGAACCGTCGGCCTCAGGGATTTCGGCCCGGAGCGCCTCGTCGCACAGCATCGGTGCCCGGTAGCGAAGCCGCTGCAGCACGCGGTCGAAGGAGTTGGCGAAGCCGTCGAACTCCTCGCAGACGTACTCCGCGGACGCCCGGTCGGGCACGCCTTCACCGGTGAGGGCCACGAGATGGTGGTGGGCCGTGGCGCTGTCCGGCTCCATGTTCAGCCACTGGCGGTAGACGATCGTGGCCGCGGCGGTGTTCCCGGCGAGGCGGTAGGCGCGGGCGAGAGCGCGGTAGGAGCCTGCGTCCTCCGGGTTCTTCTCGAGCGCCCGCTGGAACAGGGTGTGGGCCTCGTCCTTCCGCTCCAGGAAGAGGAGGAGGTTGCCAAGGTTACGGTTGGCCTCGTTGTGGTCCGGATCGATGGCCAGTGCCCGCCGGAAGTACTCCTCCGACTTCCCGTACTTCCGCATCAGCTTGGTGACCAGGCCCAGGTTGCTCAGGGCGTTCACGTTCTCCGGGTTCAGGCGGATCACCTTCCGGTACGCCTTCGCGGCCTCTTCGAAACGGTCGAGTTCGAGCAGGAGGTTTCCCAGGTTGTTCCAGGCGTCCGAGTACTCCGGATCGATCGCCAGCGACCGCCGGATGAGGTTCGCTCCCTCCTCCGTCCGCCCCATCTGGTGACGCAGGACGCCGAAGAAGTTCAGCGCATCCACGTGGTTCGGAAACTGGCTGAGGAGCTGCGAGTAGATCTCCTCGGCCACGCTGAACTCGGCGTCGCGGTGGTGCTTGAGCGCGAGGTTCAGGGCGTGCTCGACCGTGTACTCCCCGGATTGGGGCCCGGACGGGAATTCCTCCTTGGATGCCATCACGTGAGGTTACCTCCGTCCCGAGCGGAATGCTCGCATCGGTCCCGGCTGGGCCGGGCCGGGGAAGGCGGGAGGCCGACCATGTTCCTCGTCACCGGATTCGAGCCCTGCGGCGCGGAACCAGTGGCGAAGGCCGAGCAGGTCCGCGCGCTGCGCCTGATCATCGGAGAACTCCGACCATGAAACTCCTCGTCCTGGGCGGCACGATCTTCCTCGGCCGGCACGTCGTCGACGACGCCCTCGCGCGGGGCCACGACGTGACGATCTTTCACCGCGGGCAGCACGGCGCGGAGCTGTTCCCCGAGGTCGAGCGCGCCCTCGGCGATCGCGACGGCGGCCTCGACGCGCTGACGGGCCGGACCTTCGACGCGGTGATCGACACGTGCGGCTACGTGCCGCGGATCGTGGGGGCATCCGCGGAGTTCTTCGCCGACGCGACCGAGCACTACGCGTTCGTCTCCTCCCTCTCCGTCTACGCCGACGACTCGGAGCCGGGCCAGGACGAGTCCGGGCCGATCGTCACGCTCGAGGATCCCGCCGCGGAGGAGATCACCGGCGAGACGTACGGCGGCCTGAAGGCCCTCTGCGAGGACGCGGTCACCGGGATCTTCGGCGACCGCGCGCTCAACCTCCGGCCGGGACTCATCGTCGGCCCCCACGACCCCACGGACCGCTTCACGTACTGGCCCTCGCGGGTCGCGCGCGGCGGGCGGATCCTCGCCCCGGCGCCGGAATCGGGCCCGGTGGAGTTCACGGACGTCCGCGACCTCGCCGCGTTCCTCGTCCACGCCGCGGAGCACCGGACCGGCGGGGTGATGAACGCGACCGGGCCGTCGCTCGCGCGGCCGACCTTCGGGGAGTTCCTCGCCGCGTGCCGCGAAGTCGCGGGATCCGACGCGGAGTTCGCGTGGGCGGACGAGGCCTTCCTCGCCGAGCACGAGATCCACCCCTGGATGGACCTGCCGCTCTTCGCGGGCACGGACGTGCCGGGCTTCAACACCCGGGACACCTCGGCCGCGGTGCGGGCCGGCCTCGCGTTCCGCCCGATGGCGGAGACGATCCGGGACACGCTCGCGTGGGCCAGGTCCCGTCCCGGGGATCACGAGTGGCGGGCGGGGCTCTCCGCGGAGCGCGAGGCGGAGGCGCTCACTCTTCTTCCGTGAGAGCGCGGATCCGCCGCCAGTAGTGCCAGCCGAGGTAGTCGTCGGCGAGGCGCGCGCCGAACTCCCGGATCAGGCCCTCGGCCATCGGCTCGGGCTCCCCGTCCCGGGCCTCGAAGCAGCGGCACTCGCGTCCCTGGAACGCGGGGCAGTCGAGCAGCGGGAACACGCCGTGCTCGTTCACGCAGTACGGTCCGGGCTCGGCCTCCCCGGTCTCCGGCGAGGCCTGCCAGACCAACCGGCGGCAGCGCTCGTGGTCCGCGTTCATGCCCCGAGCTTAGCGAATTCCCCGGAAACCGGGCGCGTAGGAGAATGGATGGACAGTGGTTTTTGCGGCGGTTAGCATCGCCGCCTGACCCCCCGCCTGCGCAAGGAGTGAGCATGTCTTCCGAAGAGTCCCTCGAAAAGGCCGCCGAGTCCCCCCTGTCGACAGGAGCAGCGACCGGCAGCAACAAGGTCGAGCGCACCATCCTCCGCCCGTACCCGAAGGTGGTGTACTTCTACCTCACGTGGCTCGCCGCGCTCGCGTGCGGCATCATCACGGGCACGATCGACGACTCGGGCAAGGTGGCGCACACGTGCGCGTTCATCTTCCTCTGGATCTTCGCGTTCAACCTGCTCGTCGTGTCCTTCGAGTTCTCCCGGATGCTCTCGGTGGCGGTCCTGTTCCTCTCCCTCGCCGTCGTGTTCCTGGGCCTGTGGCTCGGGTTCCTGGACGGCCTGTTCGGGTTCCTGAAGCACGTTCAGCCGGCCGCGAACCACCAGTTCTACTTCTTCATCTTCGTCACCTTCACGCTGGTCTATCTGTTCGTTTTCCTCCAGACCCGGTTCAACTACTGGATCGTGAGGCGGAACGAACTGCTCCACAAGCACGGCTTCCTCGGCGACGTGAAGCGCTACCACGCCCAGGACGTGAAGATCCAGAAGGAGATCCCGGACGTCTTCGAGTACCTCCTCCTGCGGTCGGGGTCGATGGTCCTGCACCCGAGGGGCGAGGACCGGGCGATCGTGCTCGACAACATCATCGGCATCCAGAAGAAGGAAGCCGAGGTGAAGGAGATTCTCGAGTCCTACGCGGTGCGGATCGACAACGACTGAAGCTGGGGTCGGAAAGAAGGCCGAGATGGCCCTGACGGACCGGATCAAGGAAGACCTGAAGGCGTCGATGAAGGCCGGGGAGAAGACCCGGACCTCCGTCCTGCGCATGCTGACGGCGGCGCTGAAAAACGAGCGGATCCAGCTCAAGAAGGACCTCGGGGACGAGGACGTGATCACCGTCGTCGGCCGCGAGATGAAGAAGCGGCGCGAGGCGGCGCTGATGTTTTCGAAGTCCGGCGCCGACGACCGGGCCGAGGCGGAGGAAGCGGAGGCCGCGGCGCTCGCCGGCTACATGCCCGAGCCCGTCGGCGAGGCGGAGCTCGAGGCGGCCATCGACGAGGTGATCGCGTCCTCCGGAGCGACGACGAAGAAGGACATGGGCCGCGTCATGGGCCCCGTGATGGCGAAGTTCAAGGGGCGCGTGGACGGTGGTGTCGTCCAGAAGAAGGTGCTGGGGAAGCTTGGCTGACGCCGACCTCGTCCTCGCCGGGCGGCCCTGGGTCGCGATCCGCGACGGGCGGATCGCCGCCATCGGCCATCGCCACGACCTCCTCGGGATCATCGGGAGCCGCACCGAGGTCATCGACCTCGGCGACGCCCGCGTCCATCCCGGCCTGAAGGACTGGCACGCGCACCTCGTCCCCACCGGTCTCTTCCGCCGGCGGATCGACCTCTCCGGGATGACCGCCGAGGAGGCCGCGCGCGCCGTCGCCGGGCGGGTGCTCGCCACGCCCCCGGGAACGTGGGTGCGCGGCATGGGCTTCACCCTCGACGCGCTGGGCGTTCCGGCCCCGCTCCCGGTCGAGATCCTCGACGCGGTGGCGCCGGAGCACCCCGTCTGGCTCTCCTCCCACGACCTTCACGCCATCTGGCTGAACACGCGGGCGCTCCGCTGCGCGGGCCGGCCGGCGGGCTCGCCGGCGTACCTCACCGAGGACGAGATCCGCGTCTTCTCGCAGTGCATCGGCCGCGAAAGTCTGAACGAGCGCACAGCCGCGGTGCGCGATGCCCAGCGTGAGTTCCACTCGTACGGGATCACGGCGGTGCAGGACCACGGCCGGCTCGAGGACCTCGAGGCGATGGCGGCCCTCGGCGTGGCGAACGAGATCCGGCTCCGGATCGACTTCTCCGTCCGCTTCCACGAGTACGACGACTGGCGTGAGATCCGGCCCGCCGAACCCCCGTTCCCAGGACTGCTCCGGGTGAACGGCCTGAAGGTCTTCCTCGACGGCGCCCTCGGCTCGCGAACGGCCTGGACCCTCGCGTCCTACGACGATCACGACGGCACGGGCCACCGCGCCCTCGACCACGAGGAGGCCCTCGAGAAGGTGAAGCTCGCGGCGCGGGACGGCGTGCCGACCTTCTTCCACGCGATCGGCGACGCGGCGGTGCGGGAGGCCCTCGACCTCGCGGCGGCGGCCCCGGGACTCCCCCATCGCGTCGAGCACGCGCAGCTGATCCACCCCGACGACCGGGCGCGGTTCGTGGAGCAGGGGGTCATGGCGTCGGTGCAGCCGGTCCACCTCCTGACGGACACACCGACGCTGCTCGACGCCTGGGGCGAGGCCCGGGCGCGGGCGTCGTTCCCGGTGAAGACGTTGCTCGACCTCGGCGCGGAGGTCCGTTTCGGCTCCGACACGCCGGTGGAGCACGAGAACCCGATGCTCGGCGTCTTCGCGGCGACGACGCGGTGCACGCTGGCCGGCGACCTGCTGCCGGGAACGGAGACGATCCCCGTGGCGCGGGCGCTGTCGCTCTACTACTCCTTCCCGAAGCTGGTCCCCGGCCTCCCGGCGGACCTCGTCGTCTACCCGGAGGAGCCGGAGCGCCTCCCGGTCACCGATCTGCCGGACCTGAGGCCGTCGCTCGTGGTGTTCGGGGGAGAGATCGTCCACCGGGGGTGAGCCGGCCTATACTCCGGCCATGGGCAGCGATCCGATACTCCCCGCCTTCCGCTCCCACCCTCGCGTCTGGGAGGGGAACCGGTACGTCTACCCGGTCCTCTCGCGCCGGGCGCGCGGACTCTCGATCGGGATCAACCTCTCGCCGCACAAGGCCTGCAACATGGACTGCGTCTACTGCCAGGTGGACCGGGACGTGCCGGCCGCGGTGAAGACGGTGGATCTCGACGTGGTGCAGGCGGAACTCGACGCCCTGCTCGCGGAGGCGGTCTCGGGCCGCATCTTCGAGGAGCGTCCCTTCGCGGGCTCCCCGCCGGAACTCCTCGTCCTCGCGGACATCGCGTTCTCCGGCGACGGCGAGCCAACGTCGTTCCGGGGCTTTTCCGAAGCCTGCGAGCGCGTGCTCCGCTCGAAGGAGAAGGCCGGCGTGCCCGACCTGCCGGTCCGGATCCTCACGAACGCGATCGACCTGGACCGGGACGAGGTCGTCGCGGCCCTCGCGATGATGGACGGCCGCGGCGGCGAGATCTGGGCGAAGCTCGACGCCGGAACGCAGGCGTACTTCGACCGGGTCGCCCGCACGAAGACGACTCTCAACGAGGTCGTTTCGAACATCGCCGACGTCGCTCGGCTCCGGCCGGTGACCATCCAGGCGCTGTTCATGGCGCTCGACGGCGAACCGGTCCCGGAGGCGGAGATCGAGGCCTGGCTGGGCCGGCTCGGCGAGATCCGCGAGGCCGGGGAGATCGCCCTCGTGCAGGTCTACACCGTCGCGCGGGACCCGGCGGAAGACTGGGTGGGGCCGCTCGACCGTACGGAACTCGAGCGGATCGCCGGACTCGTCACGTCTCGGCACGGAGTGGACGCGGAGGTCTACTGAACATGAGAACGCTCATCGCACCGCTCGCGCTGGCCCTGGCCGCGATCGCCGGCGCGGCGGAGGTCGAGGACCTGGAGAAGCTCCTGGATGACCCGCCGGCGACGGGCCTGTTCGTGGTCACGGTCTACGACGGGACGCCCGCGAAGAAGGCGGGCATGGAGCCCGGCGACCTCCTCGTCTCCTACGGCGGCATCGTCGTCACCGACGTCGAGGGGCTCGCGAAAGCGAAGGAGGCGAAGGCGGAGGAGTTGGCGGTCGAGGTCCGCGTCCTGCGGGGCGACAAGGTCGTCGTCTTCTCCCTTCCGCCGGGTCCGCTCGGCGTCCGGCTGTTCCCGGTGGAGAAGGGCGTGCCGGCGGCCGACCTGCCGAAGGCCACGCCGTTCGAGTGGGACTTCTCTTCCCTGAAGGAGAGCCCGCGCGACGACTGGTACGAGTTCCACCTGCCCGGCGCCGGCAAGGTCGGCTTCGAGCACGCGAGGCTCTCGATCGTTTCCGGCCACCTCTTCCTCCGGCGCGAGGTCGCCTTCGACGGCGGGGAGCAGTGGGGCCTGAACCACTTCGACGTCACGGTGAAGATGGCGCTCGAGCCGAAGCTCCACGCCGTCTCGACCCGTTTTGAGAACCCGATCACGAAGTGGGTCGGCGAGGGCCGGTTCGACCCGGAGAAGAAGGCCTGGGTCTTCGATTCGGGCGGTGAGGGGCACGTGGGCATCGGCAGGAGGATGCCGGTGACGGCCGAGCATCTCCCGGACTACATGGTGGAGTCGCTCTCCGCCTTCCTGCCCCGCGAGGTCGGCGCCACGTTCCACTTCCGCAGCCTGAACGTGGGCATGCCGTCGAATTCCCTCATGAGCGCCCTCCACGCCGCGGCGGAGGAGCAACTCACGATCGGCGAGGCGACCGTGAAGACGATCCGGTTCGATCTCGTCGAACTCGGAGGCTCCGTCGTCACGAAGCACTGGGTGGACGCCGCGGGCCGGGTCGTGAAGTCGGACTACGGCGGCGCGACGGCGATCCGCTGCACGAAGGAGCGGGCCCTCGAGGGTCTCCACGAGAAGATCGTCCCCCGCACCGCCGGGCCGCCCGGGAAGGTGGCGCCTCCGGAGCAGCCGAAAGAGGACGCGCCGCCGAAGTAACCCGGGACCGATACGGGAATTCCGCCCAAGCTCCGGCCCCCCGTCTGCCGATAGAGATCCGAATCGATAGAAACGGAGATTCTCCATGCAGAGGGACGAAGCCCTGACCCTGCTGCGCCTGACCGGCGCACCTTCGTCGGACGACGTGGAAACGGCGTTCTTCGAGCGTCAGTACGAGATCGAGCAGAAGCGCCTCACCGCGGGGCCGGAGGAGGGCGCGGGGGTGGCGATCGACTTCGAGATGGGCAGGATCCACGAGGCGAAGGACGTCCTGATCGGCACCTCCGTTCCGGAGGGCTCGGCCCGGCCCGACGGGTTCGCGGACGGGGAATCCGGGCCGACCGCGTCGGGCATGCCCGGGGGCATCGGCGTGGACACGGTGAAGCTCTCCCTTCCTCCCGGCGCCGCCCTGCCGGGGACCGGCGGGAGCAGCCGCCTCAAGACGATCGGCGGGTGGGCGGTCCGCGTGCTCGCCCTCCTGGCGGTCCTCGCGGGAATCTTCGTCTACCTCACACATTTCGGCCCCCTCACGAGCTGGTGGAACCAGGTCACCCGGGATGGAGAGCGTGAGACCTACGCACGGTCGCTGAAGGCCGAGAGCGAGACCCTTCAGGAACGCTGGACGACGGAGGCGGGCCTCCTCCGGGTCGAGCGGCCCGCGGAGATCGAGCAGGCACAGACGGCGATCGAGCGCGGAGACAGGCTCTTCGCCGAGTGCCGGGACGAACTCGCCATCACCGCCTTCCTCGAGGCGAAGGGACGCTACGAAGTCGGCCTCGGAGAGCTCGGCCACGTCCGCGCCCAGCTCGTCGCCCAGGGCGAGTCGACGGGGGGCGCGATCCTCCAGCTCTTCAAGGAGATCGAAAAGGCGGAGTGGAGCTTCGACCGCCGCGAGCGGGATGCGTCCGAGGAGGTCCAGCGGACCGGGGAGAGTCTGAAGGCCGCGCGGTCGCGCGACGACCGGCGGGGGTACGAGCGGGAGTTCGCGGATGCGAAAGGCCGCCTCGCCCTCGCCCGCGACCTCCAGGAGGTGTGCCGGCGCATGGTCTTCGCGAGCGACCGGCTTCCGCGCATCCAGGAGGAGATCGGCGACGCGATGAGCGCGCTGACGGAGGAGGACGTTCACGACGCGGTGGAGCGGCTGGACGAGCTGAAATCGGAGACCGAGGCCCTCCTCGAGCTGTCCGAGGAACTGGAGCGGACCGTGCGCGAACTCTGGAGCTGCGAGCAGTTCCTGACGGACGCGAAGGCCCGGGCGCCGTCGGAGGAGCGGGCGCTCTTCACCGCCTCCGTGGAGGCCCTGGCGAGCCTGCGCGAGAAGCTCGGCGCGAAGGAACTCGAGGCCGTGCGGTCGGGGCTGCCCGCCGTTCGGGCCTCCGTCTCCGAAACGGAACGCATCCTGCCGGTGCGCGGCGAGGCCGCCCGGCATGCGGAGCGCCTGACCGCGACGCAGCGCTTTCCGGAGCTCGCGGAGGAACTCGCGGTGGCGATGGCCACCCATCGCTCCGGCGACGAGCACCTCCTCGCGGGTCGGAGGTCGGAAGCGGGGAAGGCATACGGCGATGCGGCCCGGAGCCTGAAAACGATCGAGGCCGACCTGAAGAACGCGCTGGTCGCGAAGGTGAAGGAGGCGGCCGAGGAGGACATCGCCCTTGCGCGGGCGGTCCTCGAGGACCTCCTCCGGCTCGATCCACTCGACGCGGACGCGATCGCCCTGAAGAAGCGGCTGTCCGGGAAGCGGGAGCCGCGGGGCATCATCGTGCCGGACACCGCCGGGACCCTTCAGGAAGCGATGCGGGCGGCGAAGGCGGGAGAAGTCATCCGGATCCGCCCCGGCGTCTACGAGGGAGGCTTCACGTTCAAGGAGGGTGTGCGGATCGAGGGCGCCGGCGCGGACAAGGTGACGCTCCGCTGCGGCGCGAAGGACGGGAACGTCATCACGGTGTTGAACTGCCGGTCGGGTTCGATCTCCGGCGTGACGCTCGAACACCTCGGCACCGACCTCGATGACCACCGGTACTCCGGTCTCCACGTGGAGAACTCGTCGATCCAGCTTTCCGACCTGACCGTGCGCAACGCCGCGGGGAGCGGCGTCCTCCTGACGAAGGGCGGGAAAACGACCGTCGCGGACTGTCTCATCGAGGGCAGCGGCTGGTTCGGCATCTGCTACACGGCCGGCGGCGGAGGCCGGGCGACGGGGAACGAGTGCCGCCGCAACGGCTTCTCCGGGATCGCGGTCATCTCGAAGGCCCGGTCGGTCGACGTCACGGGCAACGAGTGCCGGAACAACGGCCTGCACGGGATCTACTTCGGCGAAGGCACCTCCGGGCGCGCCGTGGGGAACACGGCCGAGCGCAACCGAGGCAACGGCATCGCGGTTCGCGGCCCCTACGCCTCGCCGAGGGTGTCCGGGAACCGCTGCCTCGACAACCGCCAGTTCGGGATCTACCTCGACGGCGGGGCCGGCGGCACGCTGGAGAACAACACCTGCTCGGAGAACGACTACTCCGGGATCGGCGCGGTGGGCACCTCCGCGGACTTCTCCCTCCGGAAGAACATCTGTGTCGGCAACCGCCGGGACGGGATCTACCTGTACGACAAGGCGCGCGGCACGGTGGAGGAGAACCTCTGCGAGCGGAACGAGGACTCCGGGATCGCCGCCATCGGGACGCACGCCGATCTGGCCCTCCGACGCAACCGGTGCCTTTCCAACCGCACCTGGGGCATCTACTTCGGCGGCGGCGCCGGCGGTCGGGCCGAGGGCAACGTCTGCGAACGGAACACGCGGGACGGCATCGCGGTGGCGGAGGCGCGCACGACGACGACGATCCGCGCCAACCGGTGCACCGCGAACCATGGCGACGGCATCCACTTCGCGAAGGGGACCGGCGGCACCGCGGAAGGCAACGTCTGCGCGCAGAACCAGGGCTACGGCCTCTACGCAGACAGCGGGTCCTCGGTGCGGGTCAGCAGCACCACCGGGAAGGACAACGGGATGGGCGACCTCGGCGGGAAGGCGAAGAAGTAGCGAGCCTCCCTCGGGTAGAATGGTCCCATGTCCCGAGGAGAGCGGATGTCCTGGCGCGAGCGACGCAACCAGTGGAGACGCTTCGACCGCTGGACCGCGCCCGAATCGGCTCGGGAGCGCGCCTCACGGCTCCGCTGGCTGGAGGAGGCGATCCGCCTGTCTCCTCCCCTCGACGAACCCGTCGATCACCCCGAAACCCGGATCCGCCGCCGCCGGATCCGCGAGGCGCTGGCGAGGATCCGTGCCTGAGTCCGGCCCGTTCGAGAAGACCCTGAGTCGTCTGGCCGCCGCTTTCGACCGGGACTCGATCCCTTACATGCTGGTCGGGGGTCTGGCGGTGCTCGTCCACGGCATCCCGCGCCTCACCCGCGACATCGACGTCACGGTTCTGCTGGATCCTTCCGGGGTCGCACGGCTGATCGCCGCTCTGGGCCGGGAGTTCGGTGTCCTGGTAGCGGACCCGGAATCGTTCGCCGCGGAGACACGCGTCCTCCCGATGGAAGGACCGGACGGTACGCGGGTGGACGTCATCTTCGCCGGGTTGCCCTTCGAGGAAGCCGCCATCGGCCGAGCCCGCCCGGAGCGGCTGGGCGCGGTGGAGGTGCGCGTCTGCACGGCGGAAGACCTGATCCTCCACAAGATCGTCTCGGAACGGGCAAAGGACCGGGAGGACGTCGCCGGGATCCTCCGGACACGCGGCGCGGACCTCGACCTGGCGGAACTCGACCGGACCATCGAAGCGCTGGCCGCGGATCTCGAGCACCCGGAGATGCTCGAAGCCTGGCGGAGGCTCCGCGCCGGGGCATAGCCCGCGATCGGTTATCATGCCCCGATGTCCCTGCGCGTCGTCATCGGCGGCCTGATCTGGATCGCGGCCCTCGGCCTGATCCTCTCCATCACCGTGCCCGAGGACGGCGCGGCCCACGATCCCGCCGCGCGCCTGGTCGACTTCGCCGTGTCCGGTCCCCGCATCGCGACCGTCCGCTTTCCGACCGGCACCGATCTCCGGCGGAACGACCCCGTCTTCGTCGTCGACCCCGAACGCTACCTCGAGCCCGTCGGCCTCGTCCGTGCCGTGACGACGGACGCCGACGGCGTGACGGTGGAACTCACGATCTTCCCCGAGAGCCCGGACCTGCTCCGGGAGGACACCGCGGCGACGGCGTTCGTCGCGCCCTGGACCGCCGGCTGGGTGGTGAAGACCCTCCTCCCGAAGGAGCGCCTCGACGAGATCACCTGGCTTCTGAACGAGACCGTCCGCGAGGAGGGGAAGCGGATCGCGGATACCCTCTGGCCACAGATGCGGCTGGCGCTGCTCGACATCCTGAAGCTCTACGAGGAACAACTGCCGGCGGCCCTTCAGGCGCGCACCGACCGGATCCAGGCGCTCGCGGAGAAACACCGCGACGGCGTCGTGGCGGAGACCCTCGTCCCCGCGGTCGAGGCCGTCGTCCTCGTCAAGGCCGAGGAGAAGTTCCGGCCGTTCCTCGAGGACGTCGGGCAGGAACTCTGGAAGAAGCTGCCGATCTGGGCCCTCGGGGCCCGCTACGTCTGGGAGGGCGTGCCCGGCACCAGGGAGGGACAGGTCCAGTCGAAGTTCGAGCAGTACATGAAGGACGACGCGATGCCGATCCTCCGGGCGCGCGCGCCGGAGGCGATGGCGCTGGCCCGCGAAGTCCTGAAGGACTCCCTCGACGACCCGCGCCTCCGCGACGCGCTGACGACCGTCGCGAAGGAGGTCTCCGCGGATCCCGAGGTCGCGGCGCTCCTCCGGGACCTGGCCGAGGAGCTCGTGGTGAAGAACGAGCGACTCCGGGAGGTCCTGAAGAAGCGGTGGGACGAGGGGCTGGGCGAGGCGGTGAAGCAGGCCTCCTCCCGCCTCGAGAGCGTGACGAAGCGGGTCGTCGACTCGATCGCCCTGACGGAGGACCGGAAGGCCATCAACCCCCGGCTCGCGCGCGTCCTGCGCGCCCGGCTGCTGAAGAAGGACCGGCGATGGGTACTCCTGACGCCCGGCGAAGGAGCACCCCTCACCGGACCCGTGACGATCGAGGGAGGCCTCGGCCGTGAGTGAGAACGCACCGGCCCTCGCCGTCGGGGGACTCACCGTCCGGGCGGGCCCGCGGACGCTGCTCGAGAACGCGGATCTCACGGTCGGCGCGGGAGAGATCGTCCTCGTCGCCGGCCCTTCCGGCGGCGGGAAGAGCGTGCTGCTCAAGATCGTGGCCGGCCTGATCGACGCCGGCACCGAGGGCTTCGAGGTCGAAGGGAACGTCCGCGTCCTCGGCGAGGACGTGGTCTCGAAGCCGGGCCGCGTGGGGCTCGTCTTCCAGGACTTCGCCCTGTTCGACGGCATGACGGCGGCGCGAAACGTCGGTTTCGCGATCGACCACCGCCGGCCGGGCCTCGCCCGGGCCGAGGGCGACGCCCTCCGCTCCGAGCTGCTGGGTGGCCTCGGCCTGCCGGAAGACGCGCCGGTCCGCTCGCTCTCCGGCGGCCAGCGGCAGCGCGTCGCGATCGCCCGGGCGCTGGCGTACGACCCGCGCCTCCTCGCCTACGACGAGCCGACGAGCGGCCTCGACCCCGCGATGCGGGACGCCGTGGCCAAGCGGATCGAGAGCACCTGCCGCGAGCGCGGCACGACGACGCTGGTCGTGACCCACGATCTGCGCGGCCTGCTCGGGATCGCCGACCGGGTCGTCCTGCTCGACCCGGGGGCGAGGAAGCTCGTGGAGGTCGACGCGGACGAGGCGGAAGCCCGGCTCGACGAACTGTCGGTGGAGGTCGAGTCCACGCGCCCGACACCGAAGGCCGGCGTCCTCCGCGGCGTCGCGGACTTCTTCGCGATGACGACCCGGATCTTCGAGGGCCTGGGGCAAGCCGCTCTCCACCTCGTCCCGCGCTGGCCGAACGCACGCTGGGGCTTGCGTTTCCTCCGTCTCTATCTCCGCGCCGTCGCGGGGCCGAGCGCGCTGCTCTACTTCTTCATGGCGGGGCTGGTGATCGGCCTCGTGGCGACGTACTTCACGTTCAGCTTCCTCCCCTACCGCAACTTCACGGAGCCGCTGATCCTCGACGACATGGTCGCGGCGTCCGGCTTCGGCCTGCACCGGATCCTCGTGCCGCTGCTGCTGACGATCCTGCTGGCCGCCCGGGCCGGGGCCGCGATCTCGGCGGACCTGTCGACCCGGGTCGTGGGCCGTCAGCTCGAGGCGATGCAAACGCTCGGCGTCGATCCGCGGCGGTATCTCCTGACGGGCGTGTTGTGGGCGTTCCTGATCGGGACGCCGGTGATCGCGGTGCTCAGCTTCATCGGCGCGCGGATCGCGGCGGCGGCGGTGTTCTCGGTGATGGCCCCGGACCAGTCGATGTACGCGTGGAGCGCGATGTTCCACAAGCTCCTCGAGGAGCCGGGCACGTTCCTGCTCGCGGGCACGGGTTGGGTGGCGGCGAAGACGTTGACGGCGGCGTTCGGCATCGCGGTGGTGGCGCACGCGGAGGGCGCGGCCCCGAAGGACAGCCCGGAGGACGTCGCGCGGTCGATCACGAAGACGGTGATCCGCGCGACGGCGTTCTGCCTGCTGGTGCACGTGGTGTTCGCGCTGGTGGAGTTCTGACAGACCGTCAACCCTCGACGAGCAGGTCGAGGAAATCCGGTAGTCCGCAGGAGACACGCGTGGCAGCCTCCGGATCAGGAACGCCCCCTCCAGGTAGTCGAGGTAGCTGTTGAGCGTGTGATAGGAGACGGCGAGGCTGGAGGCCAGCCGTGAAGCGTTCCACACTTGACCGTGCAGCGCGGCGGGATACTCCCTGAGGCGATCACGAAGCAGAGAGGTGACGGCACGCTCGATCACGCTTTGTATTTTAGAAATTGATTTCTAATTTGCAGGACCCGCGCGTGGCGGTCGCGAACGGTCACCGCGGAATGATGTCCCCTTCCATCCGCCGGCGCTCCCGCACCACCTCCAGCGAGACCGCCTTGCCGGCCTCCGTGATCTTCAGGGCGAGGTCCTTCCGGCCGCCGACGCGCCGGACCACATGCCGCATCCGAATCGAATCCCCGCCTTCCAGCCGAGGCCGGCTGAAGCTACAATCCTGTGGGGAGATTCAAATCACTCCGATCCCGATCCCCGGGCAAGCAGGGCAGGACACGACAAGGTAGGGCTGGGCAGGGGGGAGGCATGATCGGGCAGCACCTCGGCGGCTACGAGCTGCTTGAGCGCCTCGGTTCCGGGGCGATGGGGACGGTCTATCTCGCGGCGAGGGAGGGCGAGCAGGCCGCGATCAAGGTCCTTCACCCCCACCTCCTCGGGGAATCGGGCCACTTCAAGCGCTTCGTCCAGGAGACCATCACCGGCCTCCGCGTCTCCCACGCCAACGTCGTCAAGACGATCGACGGGGACATGGACGTCGTCGATGGCGAGCCGAGCTGCTTCATCGTGATGGAGTACGTGAAGGGGCGCACGGTCGGATCGCTGCTCGACGAGGTCGGGCCGTTCCCCGAGGCGCTCGTCATCGAGATCGCCCGGCAGGTCGCCATGGGGCTCGAGGCGATCCACGAAGAGAAGATCGTCCACCGGGACCTGAAGCCGGAGAACATCCTCATCACCGACGACGAGGTGGTGAAGCTGATGGATCTGGGCATCGCGCAGTTCGATGACGCCGGGCTCCGGCACTCCCGCACGGGCGACTTCAAGGGCACCGTCCCCTACGCCGCTCCGGAGCAGATCCGCTCCCGGAAGCTGGACGGCCGCGCCGACCTCTTCTCCCTCGGGATCGTCCTCTACGAGATCACGACCGGGATCCATCCGTTCCACGCGGAGGACATCGCCGGCTTCATCCATGGCATCCTCCACAGTACGCCGGTCCGCCTGTCGGCGGCGCGGTCCGGCGTGACCCCGCGGCTCGACGCCGCCGTCCACCGGCTCCTGGCAAGAAAGCCCGAAGATCGCTTCGCCTCCGCGAAGGCCTTTCTCGCGGCGCTCGAAGCCCGGTGCCCCGGCCCGATCCTCGAGACGGAACCCCTCCTCCATCGGCGTCCCGCCCTGGCCCGCGAGACCGGGGTCCGCGGGCGGCACGCGGAACTCGAGCGCCTCGCGGAACTCTACAGGGACGTGAAGAAGGGCCGGGGCCACGTCGTGCTCGTCGAGGGAGAGGTCGGCTCGGGGAAGACGAGACTCGTCGACGAGTTCGTCGCGCGCCGGCGAGAGGTCGGGGACGATCCGGACTTCCTCTTCGGCATCTATCCACCCGGGGGCGCGGCCGCCGGCCTCGAAGCCTTTGCCCGCAGCCTCCTGGATCGACTGCAGGACGATGTGCTCTCCGACGCCCTCGCCCGCCTTCTCGCGGACGCGCCCGCACTCGTCGCGCCGTTCGCCGCCACGCTCCGCGGCGAGCCCGGGGGTCTCGCGGCCGGATCGGCCGGCCGGGATCCGCTCCACGCGGCCTTCTGCCGCTGCTTCCAGGCCCTGGCCGCGGAGCGCCCCCTGATCCTCCTGATCGACGACCTCCAGTTCGCACCCGAGGACGGCTTCGCGCTCTTCGCGGCGATCGCCTGCGCGGTGCCCGAGCACCCGATCCTCCTGATCGGGACCATGCGGAGCCGGCCGGAGGGATCGTGGCACGAGGACCTGGATCGCCTCGAGCACGTCGAGACGATCGACCTCAAGCGCCTGCCCGAGTACGAGGTGAACCGCCTGCTGGAGGACGCGGTCGGCCCGGCGACCCTCGACGGGCGTCTCGCCGCGCGCATTGCCGAGGAGGCCCAGGGCAACCCGTTCTTCCTCTTCGAGATCCTCAGGGACCTGAAGGAACGGAAGATCCTCGAGCGGCGCGAGGACGGCACGTGGAAATCGCGCGGTCGGCCCGACGACGTCACGGTCCCCCCCACGGTCCGCCACATCGTCGCGGCGCGCCTGGCGGTACTCGATCGGGAGGACCGAGACCTGCTCGAACTCGCCGGGTGCCTGGGCTACGAGTTCGATCCCCTCGTCGTCGCCGACGCCCTCGATATGCCCCGCATCCGCGCCCTCCGGCAGCTGACGCAGGCCCAGCGCCGCCACGGCCTGGTGAGGGCCGTCGGCCGGCGCTTCGCCTTCGACCACCACCAGATCCGCGAGGTCCTCTACGAGGACGTCACTCCCCTGCTCCGCGAGGAATACCACGCCCTGCTCGCCGACACCCTTGAACGCGCCGCGGGCGCGCCGCCGGAAGAGATCACGGGCGCCCTCGCCGCGGACCTCTGTGAGCACTGGCTTCGGGCACAGCAGCCGGCGAAGGCGGCCCCGTTCGTCCGCGCGGCGATCGAGCACCTCCGGGGCGCGTATCACCACGAGCGCGCGATCACGATCGCGGAGGGAGTGCTCGCGGAGGACGGGCTGATCGAAGGCGGCGAGCGGGTCGAGTTGCTCGTGGAGCTGTCGGAGTTGCTGGAGACGGGCGGTTCGTGGGAGCGAATGCGCGAGGTGCTCGACGAGGCGCGGGACGACGCCGACGCAACGGGCAACGATGCGCTGCGCGCCCGCATCCGGGTCAACGCCGGGAGCCTGGCCGGGAAGCTGGGCGAGGTGGACGCGGCGCGCACCGTGCTGGAGAGGGCGGCGGCGCTGGCGGCGGATGCCGGCGACCTGGACGTCGAGGCCAAGGCCTGGAACGAGCTCGGGAACGTGGCCGCGGACACCGGGGACCCGGACCGCGCCGGGGAGTGCTACGAGCGGAGCATGGAACTGGCCCGGAAGGCGGGCAACCGGAAGGCGGAGGCCAGCTCGAACGGGAACCTGGGGATCCTGGCGATGCAGCGGGGAGATCTGGCGAAGGCGTCCGAGCTCTGTGAGCAGAGTTCCACGGTCTTTCGCGAGATCGGCGAGCGCCGGGGCGAGGCGAGCATGCTCGGCGTGCTGGGGCTCATCGCAGGCAATCAGGGCGACTCGGGGAAGGCGTCGGACCTGCATCGGCAACAGCTCGATGTCTGTCGGGCGATCGGATACCGCCGAGGCGAGAGCATCGCGTCGCAGAACCTGGGCGACGCGATGCGCTCGGACGGGCAATGGGTAGAGGCTCGACGGTTCCTGGAGCGGAGCCGCGAGATCTCCGTTGAGCTCAATGACCCGGCGGGAGTCGCCCACGCGCAGTCCAGCATCGGTGCGGCCCTGATGGACATCGGCCATCGGGAAGAGGCGATCCGGGTCTACCGGGACGCGCTGGACCGCAGCCGGGCCATCGGGTCGAAGCAGGTCGAAGCGACCTGTCTCACGAATCTGGCCACATTGGAGGACTGGGTGGGGAAGCCCGACGGGGGAAGGGAAACGGCGAGGGAGGCGCTCGCTTGTTGTGAGGACGGCGGCGACGCTTTGGGAGCGGCGTGGGCGCATCTCGTGCTCGGACGCATCGAGCTGTCGCGTGGAGATGCGGACGCCGCGCGCCGCCACGTCCTCCGCGCGATCGAGGTCGGATACCCGGAGCCCCGGCTCCTGGGGGCCGCCTACCTCGTTCGCCTGGGAGGGGACGCCGATCCCGTCGTTGCCATGCTGACCTCAGAGGCGGATTCGCTGTCCCGCCTGCATCAGATCGAGGCCTGGCTCGCCCTCTGGAAGGGCGCCGGGAGACCCGAGCACCTCGCCCGAGCCGTCGAGGCGCTCGAGTCGCTCGAAGAGAACATGTCAGAAGGAAACCGCGGCCGCCTGAGGAAGGGCGTGCCGTACATCAAGGAGGTCCTCGACGCGTCGGACTCTGACGCGGGAGGTGACTGACGACCGGGCAATCCTGCCCGGAGAAGAGGAGAGGGAATGCACCCGACCACGAATTCCGGAAGCCGTTGGTGCAGGTGGTTC
>JBDLIY010000019.1:0-18907 GCA_039714635.1 Planctomycetota bacterium | reverse complement strand
CGAGAAGCTCGAGAACATCTACGGCCCCGGGCGTCAGATCATGCGCCGGGTCATGCGGAAGGTCGTCCGCCGCGAGAAGCGCATCGCCTTCCCCGAGGGGCAGGCGACGAACATCCTCCGGGCCAGCCAGATCATGCTCGACGAGAAGATCGCGCGGCCGATCCTCATCGGGGACCCCGACGAGATCCGGGAGAAGGCGGAGTCGCTCAGCCTCGATATCACGGGAGCCGAGGTCATCGACCCGCGGCGGGAGGCCGAGCACTACGTCGACCGCATGCTGGAACTCCGCGCCCGCAAGGGGATGATGCCCCACAAGGCGCGGTCCCTGATGCACTCGCCGCTGATGCACGGCGTGATGATGGTTCACAAGGACGAGGCGGACGGCCTGGTCTGCGGCGTGAACCGTTCCTACTCCGAGACGCTCGGCCCCTCGCTGGGCGTCCTGCAGCTGAAGGAGGGCGTCCGCCGGGTCTCGGGCATGTACGCCATCGTCTTCCCGGACCGTACGCTGTTCTTCGCGGACGCGACGGTCAACATCGACCCGACGGCGGAGGAGCTGGCCGAGATCGCGGTGTTGTCCGCGAAGACGGTTCGCGACTACTTCGACATCGAGCCGCGCGTCGCCATGCTCTCGTTCTCCAGCTTCGGCAGCACGCGCCACCCCTTCTCCGAGAAGGTGCGCCGCGCGACCGAGATGGTGAAGGGCATGGACCCCTCGCTCGTCATCGACGGCGAGATCCAGGCCGACGCGGCGCTCAACCCCGAGATCATCGACAACGTCTATCCGCACTCGCTGCTCAAGGGCGACGCCAACCTCCTGGTCTTCCCGTGCCTGAACTCCGCGAACATCGCCTACAAGCTGATGGAGCAGCTCTCGAACGCGGAGGTCATCGGGCCCATCATCCTCGGCATGAGGAAGCCGGTCTCCGTGGTGAACCACTGGTCCACCGTCGACCAGATCGTCAACATCACCGCGATCACGGCCCTCGCCGCCACCAGCACCTTCGGGATGGAGGAAGAGGCCTTCCGCCAGCGGATCCTGGAGCGCGTGGAGCGGGGCGAGTGATGAAATTCGGCAGGATCGCGACCCCGGGGGCGTTCGTCATCGCCCTCGGGGCGCTCCTCGCCGTCTCCGGCTGCAAGACCGCGTCCCAGTGGCAGTTCTCCCGCCAGGGGAAGTCCGGGAAGATCACGACGCTGGTCACGGTCCGGACACAGCCCACCGACGCCGAGGTCAGCGTCGACGGCAAGTACCAGGGCCGGTCCCCCGTCGAGATCCCCATCCGCTACGTCTACAAGACGAGAGTCTACGAGCGGAAGGAGTACTTCCCCTACCCCCACTTCGAGGAGCGCGAGCTCGTCGGCTACGAACGCAACGACTTCACGATCGGCGCTTTCGTCGTCGGCTACCGGGTGGCGGAGAAGGAGATCGAGTTGAAGGGCGAGGAGAAGATCGAGCTCGTCCTCACGCTCGAGAAACGGACGGACTGACCCCCGCTCACTTCGTCCGGAGCCAGGCGCGCAGGTCGGCGTCGAGCGCCTCCGGATCCCCCAGGATCTCCCGGAACACGCCCGGCCGCACCGGGCCGGGCTTGCGCTCCTTCTCGAAGTACTCCGCGAACCGGGGCCGGCATTCCTCCCGCATCAGGAAGTCCACGAGCAGGCAGCTCTCGGAGTAGAAGAGGGAATTCGACTCGCCGCGGAAGTCCTCCGGGGTCGCCCTCAGCAGACGCGGAAGCGGGATCCAGCCCCCCCGCCGCAGGACCGACAGCGTCCCCGGCGACACTCCGCCCAGCCGGATCCCCCGCCCGTCGATCCGGCTGTCCTCGAACCACGTGGCGATTCCCTCGTTGAGCCAGAGCGACCATGCGTGGCCGGCTCCCTCCACCCACGTGTCGAGCATCAGGTGGGTGCCCTCGTGGAACAGGGCGCGCAGCATCGCCTCGAAGTCACCGCGGTCGATGACCGCCAGCACGCGGTCCGAGGGCACGTAGAACCCGCCGTTCCGGTCGAAGTCCGTCCGGAAACGGGCGCGGCCGTAGTCGGAGAGATCCCCGTGGGAGGAGAACACGATCACGTCGACGCGGCTCCCCGGCGGCTCGAGCCGGAAGTTCCGCCCGAACTCCGACTTCACCGCGGCCGTGAAGCGCTCGAGCACCTCGGAGGCCACCACCGCCCGGTCGTTCTCGAGTTCCCCGTAGATCGCGTACTCCGGGATCTCGCGAAGGACGCCGTACCCGTCCGGCAGATCCGAGACCATCCGGGCCCGGCGCAGGTCCGGTCCGAAGTGATGGAGCACGCCGAGGACCAGCATCACCGGAACGACGACCACGGCGATCCGGAGCAGGAGGACCCTCAAGGCCGCTCCTCGCGAAGACGGCGGCCGGCCTCGGTCAGGAACTTCCGCTCCCTCGGCGACAGGCCGTCGATGCCTTCCCGGCTGATCTTCTCGAGCATCTCGTCCACCTGCGCCTGCAACCGGTCGAGATCGGCGGAGCGCTTCTTCTTCGCGTGGACCTTCGACTTGATCTCCAGGTCCGTGAAGTAGCGGTCCACCCGGTGGCCGTACCGGTAGTAGAGGAAGCCGAAGAGCGCGCCGCCGAGGTGGGCGCTGTTCGCCACGCCGTGGCCGGCCGGGCTGATCGCGAAGAAGTACAGGTCCATCCCCACGATGAGCAGCGTCGCGTACTTCATCTTCATCGGCAGGATGAACATGAAGCGCACGATCGCGTTCGGGTTCATCATCGTGAAGTAGACGAGCACGCCCATGATGGCGCCGGACGCGCCGATGGCCGGGTTGAACCGCGCCCGCAGAAACCCGAAGACGACGTACGCCAGTCCCGCCGCGAGGCCGGCCAGCATGTAGAAGCGGAAGAACGACCACTTCCCCAGGCGCTGCTCCACGTACGGCCCGAACATCCAGAGCACGAACATGTTGAAGACGAGGTGCCACGGAATCGGGTTTCCCGGGGCGTGCAGGAACATCGACGTGAAGAGTTGCCACACGTGGAAGCGCCCGATCACGTCATCCGGCTTCATGCCCAGGCCGCGGTGGGCCGGATCCCAGCCGGCCTCGTACGCCATGGCCTGCACGAGGAAGCAGGCGACGTTCACGGCGACGAGGATCTTCACCACCGACCAGGAGGAGACAGAGATCCGTCGCGGTTCCTGCTTCCGGTACCAGTCACGGTCTGCGATCGCCATCCGGAATCTCCTCACCCACCGTAGACGGTTCGGGAGAGCACTCCGACGTACGGGAGGTTCCGGTACCTCCCGGCGTAGTCCAGGCCGTAGCCCACGAGGAACTCGTCCGGAACGGCGAAACCGATGTGGTCCGCGGCGACGTTCACCTCGCGGCGCTCCGCCTTGTCGAGCAGGACGACGATCTCCAGGCGCTTCGGCCGGGCCGCCTCGATGGCCGCCCGGATTCCCAGCAGTGAACGCCCCGTGTCGAGGATGTCCTCCACGATCAGGACGTTCTTCCCCTCCAGGTCCACCTCCCCCACCGCCTCGACGGACAGCTCCCCCGGCCGGGTCCCGCCGCCGTAGGAGGCGGCCCGCAGGAACGCGACCTGCACCGGCGAGGCCAGCGCCCGGACCAGGTCGGCGAGGAAGACGAACGCGCCATTCAGGACTCCGACGGCGAGGATCTCCTCCCCCGCGAAGCTGCGGTCGATCTCCGCGGCCAGGTCGGCGACGCGATGCCGGAGGGAATCCGCGTCGAGGAGCACGCGGTCGATGTCGTCGGCGTTCATGGGCCCGGATTCTATCCACGGATGCGGCAGATCCGGCACGCTTCCGGAGAGACTTGGACTTGCCGCCGGCGTCCGACGAGAATGCGCCGATGCGGGTCGTCATCCTCCACGAGTCTCCCGGCGCCGACGGACTGCGCGACGAGTTCGTCGCCGCGGCGGAGGAGTTCAACCGCGGTCTGGACATCCGACTCCGTTTCCTCGACGTGGGCTTCACCTTCCGGGAGGTCCCCGTCCGCGAGCCGGACGACTTCGCCGCGGTCACGTTCTCCGAGACGTTCGGCGCCTTCGGACCGAGCGTCGTGCTCGCCCTCGGGCGAGGTCCCCGGCTTCTCGAGTGCATCGCGGCCGCGGCGAAGACCGGCCGGCCCGTCCTCTACCTCGAGCCGCCGGAGCCGGACCGCACGAGTTCGGCCATCGCGCGGATCGCGCCCGTTCTCGTCACCACCGGTGGTTCCCCCGCGGACCGCCGCCCCGACCGCTTCCACCTCGACGGCCGCCCCGTCGGTCCGGCCCTCGTGGACATCATCGTGCGCTCCGTCAGGGAGGACCATCGATCATGAAGATCCTCGGAATCGGCGGCCAGGGGTATCGCGACTCCGCCGCCGCGCTGCTCGTCGACGGCGTCCCCGTGGCCGCCGCCAGCGAGGAGCGTTTCGCGCGCGTCAAGCACGTCGGCGGCTTCCCGGGCCCGGCCGTCGCGTACTGCCTCCAGGCGGCGGGCATCACGCTCGACGAGGTCGACCGGATCGCCGTCGCGAACAACTCCTGGCTCAACCTCCGCAAACAGCTCCTGGAGTGGTACGGGGAGGGCTTCCTCACGAGCCCCCGCTTCAAGACCTACCACATCTTCCACGACGAGCTGCACGCGGCGGTCCGCTACCTCGCCGAGCTGGAGAAGTTCCGCTCCGGGGGCGACGAGCGCTTCCGCCTCGTGCGCCACCACCTCTGCCACATGGCGCAGGCGTACTACCTGTCCCCGTTCGAATCGGCGGCCATCATGGTCGTCGGCGGCCGCGGAGAGGTCAGCACGTCCAGCCTCGGCGTCGGTCGGCCCGCCGGCCTCGAGGTCTTCACGCTCGAAAAGATGCCGAACTCGATCGGTCTCCTCTGCGCCGCCACCGCCGACTTCCTCGGCTTCCGGGACGAGGACGACGAGTTCCGGATCATGAGCATCTCGTCGCTCGGCCACGACCGGTACCTCGACACGTTCCGGCGGATCCTCAGCCCCGCGCCCGGCGGGAGCTACCTCCTCAACCGGCAGTATTTCGACACGTTCGAGGGCCGCGCGTTCCTCTCCGACCGGTTCCAGGATGACCTCGGCCCCGGCCGCGAGCCCGGCACCGCGATCGAGGAGCGCCACGCGGACATCGCGGCCAGCCTCCAGACCGCTCTCGAGGAGGTCGTGCTGCACATGGCGCGGCACCTGAAGGAGCAGACCGGCCTCGACAACCTCTGCGTGACCGGCGGCGTCGCCCAGAACTGGGTGCTCGGCGGGCGCCTCCGGGCCGAGGGCCCTTTCGCCGGCGTCCACACCGGTTTCGCCCCCGGCGACGAAGGGACCGCTCTCGGCGCCGCGCTCCACGTGCACATGACGGAGGCGGAGGGCGCGAAGGCGCCGGGGCCCGTCTGCAGTTCGCTCGGGCCGTCGTACACGCGGGACGAGGTCCGGGCCGAGATCGGCCGCGTCGGCTTCGTCGGAGAGGAACCCGCCGACCCGGTGGCGGACGCCGCGGCGCGCATCGCGGACGGCCGGCTCGTCGGCTGGTTCCAGGGCCGGATGGAGTTCGGTCCCCGCGCGCTCGGTTTCCGCTCCATCCTCACCGACCCGGTGAACCCGGCGGCCAAGGAGCGGCTCGTGTCGAGCGTGAAGCCCCGCGCGCGCTACCACCCCTTCGGCATCGCGGTGCCCGATTCGGCGCTGGCGGACTACTTCGACGACGTGCGGCCCGACCCCGCCATGGCGTCCCACCGGACGGTCCGCGAGGACGTCCGCGAAGCGCTCGCTCCGGTCCTCCACCTCGACGGCACGGCCCGCGTGCAGACGGTGCCCGGGAACCACCCGAGTTCCCTCCCGGCGCTCCTCGCCGCGGTCGGATCCCGCACCGGCCACCCGGTCCTGCTCAACACCTCGCTCAACAACCCCGGGAAGCCCCTGGCCCGGACGCCCCGCGACGCGATCGAGGCGTTCGCCACGAGCGGCCTGACCGACCTGTACCTGGAAGGCATCCGGCTCTCGAAGCCGGGGGAGTGACCGATGACGACGATCCTGGACGGCAAGCTGACGGCGAAGGAAGTGCGCGCGCGCGTGAAGGAGGGCTGCGCCGCGTTCACGGAGAAGACGGGCCGCGCGCCCGGACTGGCCGTCGTCCTCGTCGGCGACGACCCCGCCAGCGCGATCTACACCCGCAACAAGGGCAAGGCGGCGAAGAAGTGCGGGATGTACGACGTGCACCACCACCTCCCCGCGGACACGCCGGAGGCCGACGTGCTGGCCCTGGTCCGGGAACTCAACGAGGACGCGCGCGTCGACGGCATCCTCGTTCAGCTTCCCCTCCCGGGCCACGTCGACACGGACAAGGTGATCGCGGCGATCTCCCCGGAGAAGGACGCCGACGGCTTCAACCCGGTCAACGTCGGGCGGCTCTGGCTCGGCCAGCCGGCGCCGGTCGCCTGCACGCCGCTGGGCATCACGACGATCCTCGACCGCTACGAGATCGACGTGAAGGGCATGAACGCCGTCATCATCGGTCGCAGCAACATCGTCGGGAAGCCGATGGCGGCCCTTCTCATGCGCCGCCACGCGACCGTGACGGTCTGCCACTCGCGCACGAAGGACCTCCCGGACGTCATCCGCGCCGCCGACCTCATCGTCGCCGCGATCGGGCGCGCGAAGTTCGTCACCGGGGACATGGTGAAGGAGGGCGCGGTGGTGCTCGACGTCGGCATCAACCGGCTCGAGGACGGCACGCTCTGCGGCGACGTCGACTTCGAGGCCGCCGCCGAGCGCGCGAGCGCGATCACGCCGGTGCCGGGCGGCGTCGGCCCGATGACGATCGCCACACTCCTGGCGAACGTCCTGACGCTGGCGGAGGCGCGCGGGGAGTAGCCCGGCTATCCCGCCACCGCTCCGAACAGCACACCCGCCACCGTCGACAGCACGACCACCAGGCCCGAGTAGACGAGCGTCTTCTTCGTACCGAGCACGCCCCGGATCACGAGCAGGTTCGGGAGCGACAGCGCCGGGCCCGCGAGCAGCAGCGCCAGCGCCGGGCCCCGGCCCATCCCCTGGCCGAGGAGGCCCTGCAGGATCGGGACCTCCGTCAGCGTCGCGAAGTACATGAGCGCGCCCGACAGCGACGCGAAGAAGTTGGCGGCGAGCGAGTTGCCCCCCACGAGCCCCTCGATCCACGCCGCCGGGATCAGGCCGGCGTCCGTCCCGGGCCGACCCAGGAGCAGTCCCGCGATCGCCACGCCGACGAACAGCAGCGGCAGGATCAGCTTCACGAAGGTCCACGTCTCGTCCAACCAGTCGGACCGGTCGTCGCGATCGAACCAGCGGAAGGTCATCAGAAGCGTCAGGAGCAGGAAACCGCCCGCCAGGTACCACTTGATCGAATGGACGGCCTCGGCGAAGCCCACCGGCTCCTTCGGCTTCCCCCAGGCCGCGAAGATCAGCAGGCCGACCATCGCGGCGATGAAGAGCGCCATCCTTCCGAGAGACCGGTCGTCGTCCATCGAGTCGTCGAAGGGGTCGTCGCCGGCCGCGCGCTCCTCCTCCTCCCGGCGGAAGATCCAGCCCATCAGCACGCCGATGACGAGCGCGAACACCACGGCCCCCACCGCCCGGGCCAGGCCGAGTTCCCAGCCCAGCACCCGCGCCGTGAGGACGATGGCGAGAACGTTGATCGCCGGGCCGGAGTAGAGGAAGGCCGTGGCCGGACCGAGCCCGGCTCCTCGCCGGTAGATGCCCGCGAACAGCGGGAGCACGGTGCACGAGCAGACGGCGAGGATCGTCCCGGACACCGACGCGACGGTGTAGGCGACGAGCTTGTTCGCCTTCGCGCCCAGGTACTTCATCACGGCGCCCTTCGAAATGAAGACCGCGATGGCGCCGGCGATGAAGAAGGCCGGGACGAGGCACGTCAGCACGTGCTCCTCCGCGTACTCCTGGAGCATGAAGAGCATCTCCAGGAACGCGGTCTTCACCTTCGGCTCGCCGAACGGGACGAAATAGAACGTCGCGAACACGGCGACGAAGAGGCCGAGCTTCGTTCGTTCCCTCATGGCCGCCTCCGCCGGGCGCCCGGGCCTACCGGTCCATCCACTTCCGCAGGTCCTTCTCGCGGAGGACCCGCCCGACGACGACCTTCTCCCCGTCGACCATGGTCGTGGGCGTGCGCAATACGCCGCGGGCGGTCATCGTCTCGAGCTTCGTGTGCTTGACGACTTCACCCTCGATCCCGTTCGCGGCCAGGAACTCCCTCGCCACGTCCGCGGACTGGTTGCACTTCGCGCAGCCGGGCCCGAACACCTCGATCAGCATGTCTGCTCCTCGGAACTCGACCCCGACTCCCTGTCGGCAGCCTGTGAAAAACGGGCGCCTGTCAGCGTTGTTTCATTCAGCGGTTGCGGGAGATCGTGAACTCGGCGATCGCGGCGAGCGAGTCCCGCGACGGGCACGCCGGTACGTGCTCGAGGCACTTCAGCGCCTCGCGGGCGAAACCCCGGGCCCTCTCCTGCGCGTACGCCAGGCAGCCGGAGTTGACGAGGGCGCCCCGGATCGCCCCGCGGACGGACGGATCGCCTCCACCGAGCATCTCCCGCATCCGCTCCACGTCGGCCGGCCCGGCCGTGCGGAGATACTGAAGGACGGGCATCGTGACCTTCCCCTGCCCGGCGTCGGTGCCCAGCGTCTTTCCGACGCGGTCCTCCTCCCCCTCCAGGTCGAGGCAGTCGTCGATGATCTGGAAGGCCGTCCCCATCTTCATGCCGTAGTCGGTGAGCGCCTTCACGCCGCTCTCCGGAGCCCCGGCGTACTCCGCGCCGACACGCGCGGACGCCGCGAAGAGGTAGGCCGTCTTCTTCTCGATGATGTCGAGATAGGTCTCCTCGGTGAGGTCGAGGTTCCCCCGCTCCACGACCTGGGCGATCTCCCCCTGACAGACGACGCCGGTCACCCAGGAGAGGTAGCGGGAGGCCAGGCGGGTCGAGAGGTTCGCCGACAGCGCGAACGCGGTCGCGAACAGGTAGTCGCCGAGCAGTACGGCCGCCTCGTTGTCCCAGCGGTGGCTCACCGTCTCGAGGCCGCGACGCATGTCGGCCGAGTCCAGGACGTCGTCGTGCACGAGCGTGGCGACGTGGATCAGTTCCACCACCGCGCCGAGCTTGTGGTGCTCGTCCCCGATGTCCCCGCCGGTCTCCGTCGAATAGCAGCGCCCCGCGAACATCACCAGGGCGGGCCGCAGCATCTTGCCCTTGAAGCGCTTCACGTGCTCGACGAGCACGCGCACCTGGTCGGTGGGCGGGCGCAGGATCTCCTCGAAGACGCCGTTGACCGCCTCGAGGTCCGCGGCCACGGGTGCGAGGATCTGCCCCAGGATGTCCCGGCTGTCCGGCTCTGCCATCGGCACTCCATATCGGTCCCGGAACCCGGTCCGGGGGGGAATGCGCCGACTGTAGCCACGCCGTTCGGAGACGGTCAATTCTTTTTGTCAGCCCGAAGTTCCGCGGCCGCGAGCGCGGCGGGGTCGTTGACGTTCACGAACGAGCGCAACCCCGGATCGAGCGCCCGCAGCGCGGCCTCCGGAACGAGGTCGAGAGCGAGCGGCGAGAGCGCCCGGACCAGCGCGAGGCGCCCGTCCGCCAGCGCCCGCCCGAGCGGGTCGAGCGCCCCCGGACCGTAGGCGGCCACCAGCGGCTGGATCCGTCCCCCGACGACGGGAAGCCGGGCGTCGAACGGCTCCACGTCCCCCGCCAGGCGGGACAACAGGGCGGGCTCGAGGAACGGATGGTCGCAGGCGAGAACCAGCACGGAGCGGCCCGGGAACGCGCTCAGGGCGGCGACCACGCCGGACAGGGCACAGCGGTCCGGGAAGCTCTCGTCGATGCGCGGCAGGTCGCAGTCGGGAACCGGCTCTCCGGCCTTCCCCACCAGGACCACCTCGTCGCAGACCGCCGCCGCGGCCCGGCGCACGCGCGAAAGCAGCGCCACTCCCCCCACGGGCACCCCGGCCTTCGGTCCGCCGAGACGGCGACCGAGGCCGCCGACGAGAATGGCCGCCGGAATGCTCACGGCCGGAATGCTCACGGGTTGATCGTGAGGACCGGGCACGGCGCTCCGCGCACGACCCCCTCGGCGGTGCTGCCGTAGAGCAACTGCGCCAGGCCGGCGTCCCCGTGCTGCCCCATCACGATGAGGTCCGCGCCGATCTCCTCCGCGGTCGCCTGCACGACCCGCGGCGGGAAGCCCTGCTCGTACCGCGCCCTCAGCCTAAGGTCCTTCGCGAAGTCGACCTTCATGAGCTTCTTCATGCGCTTCTTCGCGGTTTTCAGCATGGCTTCCCGTGCTTCCTCGGGGGCCATCTTCCGCAGGTTGAAGAGGCTCGAGACCACCCGCTCGTCGAACACGTGCAGCAGCACGATCTCCGAGTCGAAGGTCCGGGCCAGGCCGGCCGCGAACCGGAACGCCTTCTCGGCGCAGGAACTGAAATCCGTGGGGGCGAGGATCCGTTCGAAGTGGAGAGAAGCCATGCGGACAGGATACCCGGCCGCCCCTCGCACCGCCCGCCAAACCGGCCGGAAAGGGAAGCGGGGGGACGACCGGGTGGCCATCCCCCCGATGGGGTAGGAATGAGGGTTCTTCTTCGGGGCCTGGGCAGGGCCCCGCATGCGTTTCAGGGTACCCGGAGGTATCGCAAGCGGTGTGCCGGCAAAACGACGACCATCACAACTACTGAGTGTTACACCACTTACATAATCCGTGGCCGAGGAGCGACCGCCCTTCCCGCTCCGAATTGTCATGGAGTGTGTACGATCCGCGACCGGAGTTGATAACGGCTGCTCTCAGTCGGACCCTTCCGGCTGCTTCGGGTGCAGAAAGCCCTCTTCGCCGGCCCGCATGACGAGGACGGGGCACTCGGCCTTGCGCAGCACCCGCTCCGTCGTGGAGCCGAGCAGCGCCTTCGCGAGACCGCCCCGGCCGTGCGTGGCGATCACGATCATGTCGACCTCGTTCGCCTGCGCCGCGGCCGCGATCTCGAACGACGGCCTCCCGTTCGTGACGATCACGCGGAACCGCACGTCCGGCCCCACGCTCTCCCGCACCGTCTCCGTCAGCCGCCCGGCCGTCTGCTCCTCCAGGTCCCGGTAGTAGTCCTGCACCGGCTTCTGGAACGGCCAGACGTCGCTGTAGAGCAGGGAATGGTCCATGAACTTCTCGACGACGTGGATGACGACCAGTTCGGCGCCCGACCAGCGGGCGATCGTCGCGGCGTGAAGGAAGGCGTGCTCGGCGTACTCCGAGAAGTCCGTCGGCACGAGGATCCGCCGCAGGTGGATTTCGTAGTCCATGGCGCGCCCATTCTGGGCCGCGAAGGGCGGGAACGTCAACTGCCGAGGTGGGCGGCCACGGAAGCGGCGACCTCCTCGGCGTCGAAGGACTTGAGGACGCCGTCGGCCTGCAGGAGGGTCGCGCGCGTCAGAATCTCGTCCGTGAACGCCGCCGCGAGAAGGATCACCTTGGGTCGCGGCACGGACGAACAGATACCGTTCTGGAGCGCCTGGGTGTCGGCCCCCTCCCTCAACCCGCCGAGCAGCACGAGGTCGTACCGGTCGGAACGGAGGCGTTCCGCGGCCTCGACACCGCCGCCGGCACCCGTCACGTCGAACTCGCGGGAGAGGACGCTGAGCAGAGGGTCGCGCTCCCCCGGCTCATGCTCGACGACGAGGATTTTCTGTGACTCCACCATGAACACGGAACCGGAATGAGCAAAGCACATGCCGGGTTCGAATGGGCGCCAAGGGGGCGATCCACGGGATCTTGCGCGGGAATTCCCGGGACCGCGGGGGGAAGAACCCCCAATCCCGGAACCAACCAGGAACCAACCCGGAAACCAGCCGCGAAGCCGGTCGGGATCAGCGGTCCGAGGGCTGGCGGAGGCCGAACTTCTCGATCCGGTAGCGGATCTGATCGCGGTTCAGGCCGAGGAGCTTGGCCGCGCGCGTCTGGTTGCCGTTGCTCCGCTTCAGCGCCTGGCGCACGAGGTCACGCTCCAACTCCTCGAGGACGACGCCGCCCTGGGGCAGGCTGAGGACGCCCTCCGCGGACTCGGTGCCGCCGACGCCGCTGCGCTCCCGGATCTCGGACGGCAGGTCGTCCAGGTCGAGCGAGTCGCCCATCCCGAGCAGGATAGCCCGCTCCACGATGTTCCGCAGCTCCCGGACGTTCCCCGGCCAGGAGTACTGCTCCAGGACGTTGAGGGAGCGGGGCGTGAACCCCCGCATGTTCTTCCGGAACTCGCGGTTGAAGTGCTCGATGAACAGCTGGACGAGCAGCGGGATGTCACCCTCGCGCTCGCGCAGGGGCGGCAGGTGGATCGGGATGATCTTCAGGCGGTAGTAGAGGTCCTGCCGGAAGTGATCCTCCTTGACCGCCTTCTCCAGATCCTTGTTCGTCGCGGCGATGATCCGGACGTCCACCTGGATGTCGCGCACGCCGCCGACGCGCTTGAAGGTCTTTTCCTCCAGGACGTGCAGGAGCTTGGCCTGGAACGACGGCGGGATGTCGCCGATCTCGTCGAGGAAGATCGTGCCGCCGTCAGCCAGCTCGAACAGGCCCTTCTTCTGCTCCTTCGCGTCCGTGAAGGCGCCCTTCTCATGCCCCATCAGCTCGGACTCGAGGAGCGTCTCCTGGAGCGCCGTGCAGGTGACCGTCATGAAGGGGAGATCGCGTCGCTTGGAACTCTGGTGGATCGCCTTCGCGACCAGGCCCTTGCCCGTGCCGGATTCGCCCCGCAGGAGCACGGTCGTCGCGTCCGTGGCCGCCACCCGCTCGATGATGTGGTAGACCTCCCGCATCTTCGGGCTCTGCCCCACGATCTGCGTGGAGCCGAACAGGCGCGCCTGGTTCTCCTTCAGCCAGCTCACCTCCCGCTTCAGGCGCGTCGTTTCGAGCGCCTTCTGGGAGACGAGGACGAGCTCCTCCATGTCGAACGGCTTGTTGATGTAGTCGAAGGCCCCGAGCTTCATGGCCCGGACGGCGCCCTCGACGGAGGAGAAGGCGGTGATGAGGATGACGGGCAGGTCCGGCCGATCGGCCCGGATCTCCTCGAGGAGGGTCAGGCCGTCGGTGTCGGGCAGGCGGTAGTCGAGGATGACGAGGTCGAAGTCGGCTTCGCGAAGCGCGGCCCGGGCGTCCTCCCCGCGGTCCGCGTCCCGGACGTCGTAGCCCTCCCGGCCCAGGCGCTCCACGAGCGACCAGCGGATGAGCTTCTCATCCTCTACGATCAGAATGGTTTCGGTGCGCAACGCTCCCTCGCAGACCGGCAGAGCATAGCGTCGGAAACCACTGCGTCTCAGGGGATTCCGGGCGATTTGCTCGGAACGGCCGGGCCCCGTGGTTATGCTCGGATCCTCCCTCCCGGGGACGCCGCCCATGACCGAGAAGAAGCCCGATCTCGCATCCTTCGTCGCTCTCTCCTCGTCGGGGGGCAACGTCCAGTTCGGAACCGAGCGGTTTCTCCTCTTCTCCGCCCGGGCGATGGGCCTCCTCCGGCAGGAACTCTACGACGTCCTCGGGCCGATCATGGCCCACGAGCTGCTCTTCCGCTTCGGCTTCCACGACGGATCGAACGCCGCCCGGGCGGCGCGGGAGCGGATGCCCGACGGGGAACCCGACGTCCTGCTCTCCGCCGGCCCCCTCGTCCAGAGCCTGGAAGGCGCGGCCCGCGTGAAGGTGACGGAGTACGATCGCGATCCCGACGGGGAACTCACCATCCGCGGCCTCTGGGAGGACTCCTACGAGGTCGAGCAGGTCCTGGGCATCTGGGGCGCCGTGCCGTGGACCGCCTGCTGGGTCCTCACGGGCTTCGCGTCCGGGTTCGTCTCCGAGATCCTCCAGAAGGACTACCTCTGCATCGAGAGCTCCTGCCGGGCCCGGGGCGACGACGAGTGCCGCTTCGAGCTGATCCCGGCGGAGCGGTTTCCCGGTCTGGCGAAGAAGGTCCGCGCTCTCCGGGAGGGCCGGGGTTTCAAGGAGCGGATGCAGCCGACGATCGACCGCCTCAGCGAGCGGGCCTTCACGTCCTCGGCATTCCTGTCCCAGATCCTCCACGACTCGGCCGACGCAGTGCTGACCGTGGACGACAACGACGTCATCCGGACGTTCAACCGCGGCGCGGAAGCCCTCCTCGGCTACGCGGCCGACGAGGCGATCGGTCGGAACTTCTCCTTCCTCGTCCCCGAGGACCTGCAGGCGCGGGGGGAGATCGAGAAGATCAAGAGCGAAACCTCCGACCACGGCTCCCTCCGGAACTACGAGACGCGGCGCCTCCGCAAGGGCGGCGACGAGGTCTTCGTGAGCCTGACGCGGACTTCGATCTACGACGCCCACGGCGACTACAAGGGCTGCTCGGCGATCCTCCGGGACATCACGGAACGGAAGCGCCTCGTCGCCCAGCTCATTCAGGCCGAGAGCCTGGCCGAGGTCGGGGAGCTGGCCGCGCAGGTGGCCCACGAGATCAAGAACCCCCTCGCCGGCATCTCCGCCGCCATCCAGCTGATCGCCACTTCCTTCCCCGAGGAGGACCACCGGAGCGCCGTCTTCGGGGAGATCCTCGGCCACATCCACCGCCTGGACAGCACCGTCCAGTCGCTCCTCTCCTACACGCGCCTCTATCAGCCGGACCTGGAATGGACGGACTTCGACCTCCTCCTCGATTCGGCCCTGTCCATGCTCGAGAACTCCGACGTCTTCTCGGACATCACCGTCCTCCGGGATATCCCGGAGGATCTCGGCCCGGTCCTCGCCGACCGCCAGCAGACCATCCAGGTCCTCATGAATCTCCTGCTCAACTCGGCGCAGGCGGTCGTGAAGGACACCACGATCCGGGTGACCGGCCGCCGGGACGGCCGCTTCATCGAGATCGTGATCGCCGACCGCGGGGCGGGGATTCCTCCGGAGACGGCGAAGCAGGTGTTCCGCCCGTTCTTCACCTCGAAGAACAAGGGGACCGGCCTGGGCCTTCCGATCGCGCGGAAGATCGTGGAGGCGCACGGCGGGCAGATCGACCTCATCTCCACGCCCGAGGAGGGGACGACGGTCCGCATCCGGCTTCCCGCCGCCCCGGACCCGGAACGGGGAATTCCCCCCGCCTCGGGTGAAAACCCACCCTCCGCATCCGGCTGAGAGCGCGCCGGAATCCCGCGCAATCCCCTTCTGAGGCGGGATTTGCGGTCGAGGGTCCGGGAGCCGCCCCCTTGGCACCCCTTTCGCTCCCCGTCCCCCGTCGTTCCTTGAAATCTATGATCAGTTCCCTTGGGAGCGCCGGCACCCCGGACCGCCGAAACGGGCCGCGTAGTTTCGTTTTGGAAAGGAAAGGAACACAAGTGTGCGGCGTTATCCTCAACGCAGCGAGAGCTGCATTCCAATGTTCGACAGATGTCGAACGGTTCGTGACGGTCGGTGAGAGGAGTCGCGCCTTCGAGGGGAATTCAAGGGGGCCTTCCTTCGGGAAGGCCCCCTTTTGATTCGCCGGCGTTCTGATCGGGGCCCGATCGGCCGGGGACGCTACTCCGACGCGATTCCCGGCAGCGCCCACGCCAGCGTCTTCGCGAGGCCGGCGCGCACCGCGGCCGGCTCCCCCTCCCCGTCCATCACGAGCACGAGGTCCGCTCCGGCCGCTTCCGCCGGCTCGCCGCGACCCGACCGGTCCACCACCACCGAGATCGCGCCCGCCCGCTCCGCCTCCGCGAGCGCCGCCCAGTCCGGGCCGGTGACCACGACGGACTCGCCGCCCGCCAGGGCCGCCGGTGTCGCGTCGTCCCTCGCGCCCAGGCCGTTGCGCACGAACGGCGCCAGGTCGTCGTCCGGGACGGTCAGGATGACCAGCACCGGCCGCTTCGAAAGCACGATGGAGAGGGCCAGGCGGAAGTGCCGCAGCGCGATCTGCCGCGCCTCCTCCCTCTCGGCCTCCGGGACTTCCGGCTGGCGCGCCCGGTACCCTTCGATCTTGCCCTTCACGACGGCGCGGTAGGTCTCGTAGTAGGCGAGGAGGTCGCGCGGGAAGTCGGCCTCGCCGACCTGCGCGTAGCGATCGAGGAAGACGTCCCGCAGGTCGCCGCGGCCGGCCTCCTGGAGCGCCATCGTCAGGTACCCCAGGTCCACGAGCACGTCCCCGAACCGGAAACGCTCGTTGAACTCGATGCAGTCCGTGACGACGGGCCCGCGCGGCGTGAGGAAGAGGTTCTCCGGCTTCAGGTCGCCGTGGCCGTCGAGCACCCGGCCCGCCGCCGCGCGCGCCGCGAAGAGATCCTGGTTCGCCGTCAGGAAGCGACGGTTCGCGGCCCACAGGATCTGGCGGGTCAGGTCCGGGAACAGTTCCTCCTCGAAGTCGAGCGTGGTCTCGAAGTTCTCCTCGGTGTTTTCCTTCACCTGCCCGATGCCGCCGAACTTCCGGATCTCATCCGTGCTCTCGGCGCGGGAGTAGAAGTCCGCGAGGAGATCCGCCAGCGCCCGCATCTCGTCCTCGCGGACGTCCCCGGCGGCGAGACGCTTCGCCAGCATCGTCTCCTCGGGAAGCCGCCGCATCTTCACCGCGTACTCCACCGGCTCGCCACCGCCCTCGAACGCCAGGAGCCCGTCGGGCCCCGCGAAGAGCGGGATCACGCCCACGTAGACCTCCGGCGAGAAACGCCGGTTCAGGGCGACCTCCTTCTCGCAGCACTCCTTCCGCTTCTCGAGCGTCGAGTAGTCGAGGAACGAGAAGTCCACCGGCTTCTTGATCTTGATGACGTCGTCCCCGCGAATGAACACGTGGGACGTGTGGGTCTGGATGTGGAGGACCTCCGCCCCCTCCTCGAAGTAGATCATTCTTCCTCTCCGCCCTTCTCTTCTCCGCGCGGTTCGGGCCGCCTCGCCTTCGTGGCGAAGTGTTTCTCGTTCGCCTTCCACCACGTGCTCCAGACCTCGTGGTCCAGAGCGAAGTCCTTCCCGGTCAGTCGCTTCAGATTCTGCCAGGCCTTGTTCCGAACGTCCTCGTCCTTGCCGCGCAGGGCGTTGACGAGGATGACGATCGCCTCCCGGTCCCGCCGGTAGTTCTTTCCGTAGAGGAGCATGTTGAGCCCCTCGTAGAGTTCGTGCACGCGCCGCCGGAGCCGGTTCTTCTCCAGGATGGAGACCGCCTGGAACAGGAACAGGAAGCCGACGAGGACCTGGAGAATACGAAGCTCCCAGCCCTTCTCGCGGAGCCATCGAAAGCCCAGCCAGTCCGGCGCGAACACCGTCGCCAGGCCGACCAGAACGAGGATCACGATGGACAACCGCTCGGTGCGGGACGGTGCGGGATTCTGCATCGCGGAAAGGTAGCACAGGGCCGCCGGGGCGGTAACCTTCCCCCCGTGCCCGAGCGCGTCGCCATCGTCCGCCTCTCCGCCATCGGGGACGTCGTCCACGGCCTCCCGCTCGCCGGGAGTCTCCGCCGGACCCATCCCGCGGCCGAGATCACCTGGATCACCCAGGCCGGACCGGCGCCCCTCCTCGAGGACCACCCGTGGGTCGATCGGGTGATGATCTATCCGCGCCGCTCCGGCGCCGCCGCCGCGGCCCGGTTCGTGGCCGCGCTTCCCCGCGAGCGCTTCGACCTGGCGATCGACGCGCAGGGCAACATGAAGTCCGGCCTCGTGCTCGCCGGAACGGGCGCCCCTCGCCGTGTCGGCCTCGCCCGCGCCGAGTACCGCGAGCGCCTCGGCGCGTTCGCCGCCAGCGAGCACGCCGCCCCCGCCGACGGCCCCCACTCGGTCGACCGCACCCTGGCGCTCGCCCGGCATCTCGGCGATCCCGATCCGAAACCCGACTTCGGCCTCGCCCCGACCGAGGCCGAGAGGCACCGGGCGGAGGACGACCTTGCGGGCCTCGAACGCCCCCTCGTCGCGATCTCCGTCGGCGCGACCGACGACGTGAGGGAGTGGCCGGACGAGCACTACGTCGCGACCATCCGCCGCCTCGTGGAACGCGGGGTCACACCCCTGCTGCTGTCCGGACCCGCCCACCGGAGCCGGTGCGAGGAACTCGCCCGCGCCACGGGGGCCGCCGCCCGCGCCGGAACCACGGATCTCCGCGGCCTCCTCGCGCACCTGTCCGTCCTCGCGTCCACGGGGCCCGCCGTCCTCCTGGCCTGCGACTCGGCCCCGCTGCACATCGCGACGGCGGTGGGCCTGCCGGTCGTCGCGCTCTCCGGTCCCCAGGACCCGGCGCGCACGGGCCCCTACGGCCACGGCGACTCCGCGATCACCGCCTGGGACGGGCTCGACTGCGCGCCCTGCCGGAAGCGGAAATGCCGGCTCGGGGAGGAGCCTCTCGCCTGCATGGCACACATCGAGCCGGCGATGGTGGCAGACCGCATCCTCGCACGGATCGGTGGAGCCTGACCGGCGTCCGGACTCCGGATTCGGGAAGCAGAATCGACGAGGGGAGCCGCCCGTCGCGGGCCGCTCCCCTCGCTTCTCACAGCCGGGTGATCGAGACTCAGACCGCGGCCATCGCCTCCATCATCTTGTCGCCGATCTCGGCCGGGGAAAGCGCGACGTTCGCGCCGGCCGCCTCGAGGGCCTCGATCTTCTCCTTCGCGGTGCCCTTGCCGCCCGCGATGATCGCGCCGGCGTGGCCCATCCGCTTGCCCGGAGGCGCCGTGACGCCGGCGATGAAGGCCGCGACGGGCTTCGTCACGTTCTCCTTGATGAACGCCGCCGCCTCCTCCTCCGCGGTCCCGCCGATCTCGCCGATCATGATGATGCCCTCGGTCTCCGGGTCTTCCTGGAAGAGCCCGAGCGCGTCGATGAACTGCGTGCCGACGATGGGGTCGCCGCCGAGGCCCAGGCACGTGCTCTGCCCCTCGCCCCGCGTCGTGATCTGCCAGACCGCCTCGTAGGTGAGGGTC
>JBDLIY010000018.1:0-19134 GCA_039714635.1 Planctomycetota bacterium | reverse complement strand
GTGTCGAGGCTCGGGCCGGACGGCTTCCCCGCCTCCCGGTAGTGGCGGAGCGCCTCGAAGGTGTAGATCCCGGTGGAGTGGCCGTCGCTCCAGTCGAAGGAGACACCGTAGCGGCCGACGAGCTGGACGCCCGTGGCGCGGATGTCCTCCGGGACGGTCGCGGGGTCGAGGAGGCGTTCGCCGGTCATTTCGCTGACGCACTCGGCGCAGGTGCAGACGAGGCGCAGGGCGCGGGCCGCGAAGCGCGACTCGCGGCCGTCGGACCAGAGAACGCGGATCTCGGTCTCAGCGGACCGGTCGATCTCGAGAGGTGTAACGTCCATCGTCGGAGTGTACCGAGACGGGAACATTCCTTCCATTCCCCCGATAACCGCACCGGGTTTTGCCGCTTTGGAAGGAACGTTCCCGTCTCGGTATCCGCTTTCCATCAGGGTCGTCCGCCTCCCGCACTGTCTGGAGAGACATGGCCCCTCAGTCCCGAGCCCGGCCCTTCGGGTAGGATCGACCGAACGGGACGAAACACGAGGCACTGAGACGAGTACGGACCGCGCGAAATTCAGAGAGGCGTTCGCAGGTCACCGGGAGCCGATCTATCGGTTCCTCTGGCGACTGGCGGGGAATCCCCACGATGCGGAAGACCTCCTGCAGGAGACGTTCGTGACCTTCTGGCGGAAACGGGATCAGTTCCGGGGCGACGGCAGCCTCGGCGGATACCTCCGCCGGATCGCGTACCGGACGTTCCTGAACTCGCGCTCCCGCATCGCGGCGAAGAACCCTCCCCTCTCGCTGGACCACGCTCCCGTGGAGCCGGCGGCGGAAGGCGGAGAGGACGACGTCGCGGACCGCGACGAACAGACGTTTCTTCTCGACCGGGTCCGGGAAGCGCTCGCGACGCTGCCGGACGCGGCGCGCGAAGCGTTCGTGCTGTTCCGTTTCGAGGGCCTGACCGTGGCCCAGGTCAGCGAGACCATGGCCGCCCCGAACAAGACGACCGAATCCCGGCTGAAACGAGCCACCGAACTGCTCGCGGCCCGGCTTCGGAAACACCGAGACCTGTATACGACCCACTGAACTCATGGACGGCCCAACGCACTTCGACGAGCTGTTTGCGCTGGCATCCGGGACCCTCTCTTCCGATGAGGAGGCAAGGCTCCGGGAGCGGTGCGCTTCGGATCCGGAACTCGCGCGACGTCTCGAGGAATTCCTCGAGGTCCACGCCGCGACCGAGGTCATGGAATCCGGCGCTCCTCCCTGCCGAGTCACCTTCGAGGAGGTCGAGGGCACACTCGCCTCGCGGCGGGTGGGGAGGGTGGTCCTCCGCCGGTTCCTGCGCGTGGCTGCTGCGGTCCTGGTCCTGGTCGGAGGCGGGGTCCTCCTGAGTCAGTGGTTCACCGGACCTGGTCGGGAGACCGGGCCGCTGGTCCTTGCTTCCATCCCGCTCACCGAAACCGAACTCCCGGAGAACGAGACGAAGCTGCCGGCGGTCCTCCCGGGCTACCACCCCCTCGACGGGGACGAGATCCGATGGATCGAGTCCTTCGCGGAGGCCCGGGTGATGGCACGGATTTCCTCCCGACCGGTCCTCCTCTTCCGCCACCACCTCACCTGCCCCATGTGCCTGGCCATGAAGAAGGACGTCTTCACGGACCCGGCGGTGCAGGCGCAGCTCACACGCTTCGTCCCCGCGATGTCGAACGTCGTGGAGGAGAAGGTCGAGCTGACCGGCGACCCGGAGGGCGGGTGGCCGTGGTTCGGGGTCGTGGACGCGACCGGAACGGTCGTCCTGTCCTTCCCCGGCGTCCAGAGCGCCGCCGAGTTCGCCGACCACCTGAAGAAGGCGGCGGCGCTCGTCGGCCCGGCGGTGATGAGCTGGGAGAAGATGAACGACCTCGCCGGACGGCTGGCGACCGCGCGGAAGGCAGAGGACGAGGGCCGGTTGGGGCGGGCCCACGTCGACTACGCCGTGCTGACGGGCGAGGACGGCGCCGGCGCCATCGCCGCGCGGGCCGCCGCCGGCGTCACGAGAACGACCCAGGCCGCCCGGAGGGCTCTGGTGCGCGCGAGGAACCTCGCGGGCAGCCCCCCCGGAGTCCCGGCGGCCCTGGGCGAACTCGAACAGGCGGAGGAGAGGTTCGCCGGCTCCCCGCTGGCCGATGACTTCCGCGCGGTGCGGGAGCGGGTCGAGGCGACGGGTGCGTTCCCCGAGGTCCGCTCGGCCGACTGACCGCCGGTACAACCCGCCTCCGAGAGCTCACGAAGTCGAGCGCCCCCTGGATCGCCGAGGCCGCCCGCTGCGCGATGGAGATCGAGCAGGACCGTCAGCGGGTTTCGGGGCTATGGGATGAAAGAACCTGTCTCGGTACCAGGATCTCCGCCGCCTCCTTCGCCCAGGGGTCGAACTCCGGCGCCGTCGGGCTCGTCGCCTCCGTGACCGGCTCCATCCCCCGCGCCTTGCGCCAGAGGTTCTCCGCGTCGAGCAGGCGCTTCTCCCGCGCCTTCCGCTCCTTCTCGCGCGTCTCGAAATTCAACGACACCAGCGTCGACTTCCTCGACTCCTCGAGGAGCGACCGGCGCGCGCGGAAGAAAGCGAAGTCCGCGTCGGCCTCCCGCCGCCGGCTGCTCTCCCTCCCCAGCACCGCCAGGTCCGGAGCCGCGCGGTCCATCGGCGCGAAGCCCACCGCGGCGGGGATCTTGTCCCACGGCAGCGACTCCTCGAGGGCGCTCTCGCCGACCTCCTCCGGATCGAACCAGCCCGGCAGCGCGAGGTCCGGCACCACGCCGCGCTGCTGCGTGCTCTCACCCGTCACGCGGTAGAACTGGGCGCGCGTCAGCTTCAACTGCCCGCTCGTCAGCGCCGTCACGGTCTGGACCGTGCCCTTGCCGAAGGTCGTCCCCCCCACCACGAGACCGCGGCCGTAGTCCTGGATCGCGCCGGCGAAGATCTCCGAGGCGGAGGCGCTGAGCCGGTTGACGAGCACCACGAGCGGGCCGTCGTAGACCGCCGGCTTGCGCGCCATCAGGACCTGGGATTCCCCGTCCGCGTCCTTCACCTGGACCGCGGTCCGCCGGCCGACGAAGAGGCCCGTCAGCTCCACCGCCTCGTAAAGCGACCCGCCGCTGTTGTTCCTCAGGTCGATGACGATGCCCTGCGCCCCGGCGTCCGTGAGCTCCTGGATCAGCTTCGCCACGTCGCGCGAGCTGCTGCGGAAGTTCGGGTCGTGCTGCCGGGCCGCCTCGAGGTCCACGTAGAACGTCGGGAGGAAGATCACGCCGACGGGGACCTTCACTTCCTTGCCGCCCGCGTCAGTGCGGGTCACCTCGATCATCCGGCTCTTCGCCGCCTGGTCCTCGAGCTTCACCACGTCGCGGACGATCCGGATGATCTTCGGTTTCCCCCCGGCGCCGGCCGCCGCGGGCAGGATCTCCAGGCGGACGACGGAGCCCTTCGGGCCGCGGATGAGGTCGACGACCTCGTCCAGGCGCCAGGCCACGGTATCCACGATCTCGCCGTCGTCTCCCTGCGCGACGCCGCTGATCCGATCCCCGGCCTTCAGCTCTCCGGCCTTCTCGGCCGGGCCGCCCGCGATGAGTTCCTCCACCTTCACGTAGTCGCCGTCGACGGTGAGCAGCGCGCCGATGCCCGTGAGGGAGAGCTTCATCCGGATGTCGAAGTTCTTGGCGTCCCGCGGCGGGAAGTAGGAGGTGTGAGGATCCCAGGTCGCCGTGAGGGCGTTCATGTAGGCGGAGAAGACGTCGCGGCTCCGGACCTGCTTCGCCCGGTGGATCTGCTCCGAGTAGCGCTTGCCGAGCGTCTTCGCCACGTCTTCCTTTGTCCGCCCGGCGAGGAGAAGCGTGAGGACGTCGGCCTTGAAGACCTTCCGCCAGAGCGCCTGCGCCGCCGCCGCGTCCGCCGGCCAGTCCGCGTCCTCGCGCTCGACGTCCAGCGACTCGTCGGCCGCGAGGTCGAGTTCATCGAGGCCGGCGTCGACGAGGGAGACCATGTACCCGAGCCGCTCGACCCGGCGCTGCTGCAGCCGGTTGAAGATCCGGTACGCCGTGCCGAGCTTGCCCGCCTCGATCTCGTCGTCGAGCCTGGTGCGGAACGCCTCGAACTCGGCGACATCCGAAGCCAGGAAGGTCAGCCGCACCGGGTCCAGGCCCTTCAGGTACCGGTCGAGCAGGCGGCCGGACACGGCGTCGTCGAGTTCCTGGTCGCGGTGGTGCGAGCCCTCCAGCAGGCCGACGATCTTCCCGGCGGTCAGCGGGTGGTCCTCGCGCGGCGCGAGAACGCCACCGGCTTCGTCCTCTCCCGAGACCGGGACGGACAGCACCAGGAACGCGAGCAGGAGCGCGGCGGCGGAACAGAGCCAGAGCGAACGGTTCTTCATCGTGGATCCTCGGTATTGGTGTCGTGGCCGGGCGCGTCGGTCAGGCGAGGACTTCCAGCCTCCCGCCCGCCTCCGGCCAGACCCGGCGGAAGTCCGACCCGTTGAACGTCACGAGACGATCGACCTCCGCCTTGAGGGCGGCCTGCACGACAAGGACGTCGAACACGGCTCCCCCGGCAAGTCCGAGACCGTCCGCCCGCTCGAGAGCGGCTTCGTGGTCCCGCACCGTCAAGGACACCACTTTCCCACGAGTTGTCAGGTTTTCACGGAGAAGTTTGCGGGCCATGCCTCCGGAGATCCGGGGGCGCGAGGGCAGGCGAGTCAGGACGGCCCAGGCCTCCGCGAGGGAGTGGGCGGCGATTCGCAGCCCACCGGCCGATCGGAGGCGGTCGATCGCGACGGCGTGGTGGGGATGGCGCGCGACGAGGGCGGGCACGATGACGGACGTGTCGAGAAGGGTCCTCATTCCGCACCGAAGCGGTCGAGGCGCTCTTCGCGTATCCGCCGGACGAAGTCGGTGTCGGCGTCGTCGAGTTCGCCCTGGAATACGAGGACTCCGTTCTCCTCCGCCAGAACGGGCGCGGACTCCACAGGACGCAGCAGGAGCTCATTCGGCGAAGCCGTGACCGACACCTTCGAGCCCGGCCCGAGCCCGAGAAGATCCCGCAGCCGCTTGGGCAGAAGCACTCGTCCGAACTTGTCCACGGTCAACTCCATCGGCTCCTCCGGTCGCCGTCGGAGGAACGCCACCATTCAGTTTTGCCAATTGCCAACTGATCTTGGCAACTACACTCTGCCCTGAACAGGACGCGGAAAACGCGATTCGGTCTCGCAAATCTCAGTCGTCGGGCGGAATCAGCACCGGGCGGAAGGGAAGGAGCCGGCTCCCGTTGCCCGGCGTGTCGGGGATTTCCAGGTACCACTCGTTCGCGTGTCTCGGAGTGAAACGCGGGCTCCACGGGGCCAGGTACGGCGTGCGCGCGCCCCAGCCGGAGAAGATCAGTTCCTGCCGGCGCGGCAGCCGGACCCGCTCGCCCGACTCGGTGCACAGGCGCGCCACGAAGTCCTGCGCGTTCCGGCGAAAGAGCTCCTTCTCGGTCTCCAGGCCGCTTCGGATGCGGCGTTCCGGGGAAACGAGACGCCAGTACTGACCGGCCGTGAGCGACCTCCGCGCGATGCAGAATCGGTACGGCACATCCACCCAGGTCGGCGGACAGGTCCGCCCGCGGTGGTCGGGCGGCTCTCCCCAGGGAAGACCGAGCCACGAAGACACGCGGCCGGGAAGGTCCCCCCGCAGGCAGCCCTCATGGGAGCCGACGCGGCGGTAGCCGGGCCCCCACTCGACGAACTCGATCCCCTCGACGACCCGCACCCGTCCCGTCGGCTCCGCGGCCGACGGCAGGCCGTACCGGAGGAGCAGGCGGGGAGGCGGCCACTCCCTCACCCTCCAGACGACGGTGAGGACGCCGAGGAGGACGAGCAGCGAGAAAAGGACGAGGACCGTGCGTCGGTTCGGATGGAGCACGGGACGATTCTAACGCGGCTCGGCCGGGAAGGCTGTCGGACGCGGCCCGATCATTCTGCGGAACCCGTTCCGCCGACAGCCTCCTACGCGAACCCCTCCAGGATCTCCTCCAGCGTCGGGATCCCGTGCTTCTCCGTGGTCCGCTCCGACAGGTCGCGCCACCCGCCGTCGTAGGTGGGCTTCTGAACCTGGTAGAAAGTCCCGAGGGGGACCTCCTCGTCGGGCCGGCTCATCAGGTAGTGGCACGCGTCCGCCAGGGTGGCCTTCGCGTCCTCCTCGGTGATCGCGATCCGGGTCTTGTAGGCCTTGAACGTGTCGACCTTGTTGAAGGTGACGCAGGGCGAACGGATGTTCACGAAGGAGAAGCCATCGTGCCGCTGGGCGGCGATCAGCGTCTCGCGCATGTGCTTGATCTTGCCGGAGTAGCTCTGCGCCACGAACGTCGCGCCGGAGGCGAGAGCCATGGTGAGCGGGCTGATCGGGGCCTCCACCGAGCCATAGGGGCTCGACGCCGTCACGAACTCCCGGTGCGAAGTCGGGGAGAGCTGGCCCTTCGTCAGGCCGTAGATGTGGTTGTCCATGCAGACGACGGTCAGGTTGATGTTCCGCCGCGCGGCGTGGACGAAATGGTTCGTCCCGATCGAGAAGAAGTCCCCGTCCCCCCCCACGACGATGACGTGGAGGTCCGGGTTCGCCATCTTCACACCCACCGCCACCGCCGTGGCGCGACCGTGGATCGTGTGGAAACCGTAGGTCCGGAAGAAGTACGGCAGGCGGCTCGAGCAGCCGATGCCGGAGACGAAGACCACCTCGTGGCTCTCGAACCCGAGCTCCGTCAGCGCCTGCTCCAGGCCCGCGGTCACGGCGTAGTCGCCGCAGCCCGGACACCAGATCGGCTTCAGGTCGCTCCGCAGCGTTTCCTTCCCGTCAGTCCCGGTCCCACTGCCTTCCGTGCCGGGTGCGGTCTCGGTGCTCATATCCGGGTCGCCTCTTCGAGAGCCATGTCGATGTAGGGTGTGATGTCGCCGGGGCGGAACGGCTCGCCCAGGTCCTTCAGCACGGCGTGGACGCCACGCTGGTTGTAGCGGTGGCGGATGATCTTCGCGTACATCCCCTCCGCGTTCATCTCGCAGACGATGACGCGCCGGACGCCCTGGAGCTGTTTCCGCATCGCGTTGTCCGGCATCGGGCAGAGCATCCGCGGGAAGAACGCCTTGATCGGCGCCCCCTCCTCGAGCTTCCGCATCACCGCGTGCCGGACGACGGAGGCCGTCGGCCCCCAGGACGTGAGGGCCAGCTGCGCGTCCGGCTCGCCGATGACCTCCATCTCGTCGCCGTACTCGTGGCGGATCTCCTCCATCTTCTGGAGCCGCTTGTCAACCATGGCGCGCCGGTTGTCCGGGTCGTACCGCGGCCGGGCGTACTCGTCGTGCTCCAGCCCGGTCGCCCGGTACTCGCGCCCCTTCATCCCCGGCACCGAGCGCGGCGAGACGCCGGTGTGCGTCCGGAGGTAGCGCGGGAAGACCGGGGTCATCGGATACCCCTCACCCATCGTGATCTCGTCGACCTGCGGCCAGCCCTCGTCGCCCTGCGGCTCCGGCGGGAACTCCTCTTCGAAGACGTCGATCGCGTCGAAGTCCGGCCGGGCCATCGACTGCTTGCTGTAGGCGATGGACTGCTCGGAGAGGACGATCACCGGGGTCTGGTACTTCACCGCGATGTTGAACGCCCGGATCGTCTGGTAGAAGGCGTCCTCCACGCCGGTCGGCGCGAGCACGACACGCTTCGCGGTGGAGTGGGCGCCGTAGATGGCCAGGTACAGGTCGCCCTGTTCCGCCTTCGTCGGCATCCCGGTGCTCGGCCCGGCCCGCTGGACGTCGATCACCACGAGCGGGATCTCCGCCATCGAGGCGAGTCCGAGCGCCTCCGTCATGAGCGCCAGGCCTGGGCCGGAGGTGGACGTGAGCGCGGTCTTCCCGGCGAACGACGCGCCCAGGCACATGGCCAGCGACGCGATCTCGTCCTCCGCCTGCACGAGGGCGCCCCCCATCCGCGGCAGGTACTTCGCCAGCCACTCCATCACTTCCGTCGCCGGGGTGATCGGGTAACCCGCGAAGAACCGGCATCCCGCGGCCAGGGCGCCGAAGGAGATCGCCTCGTTGCCGGACATCACGACGCGCGCGTCGCCCCTCCCCTCGGGGAAATGGAGCTCGTGGCGCGGAGTGATGTTCTCCCGGACGTACTTCGCGCCGAGGCCCAGGGCGGTCACGTTCGACTCGACGATCTTCTCGCCCTTCTTGCCGAACTTCCGGCGGATCCCCTCCTCCATGCTGTCCAGCGGGAACCCGAAGAGCTCGCAGATCGCGCCGAGGGCGACCATGTTCTTCGCCTTCTTCGATCCGGCCTCGACGGCCAGCTCGCCCATCGGTACGTGGTAGTTCGTGCTGATGCGGCGGTGGGCCGGCTCTTCCTCGAAGTCGTAGACGATGACGCCGCCGCGGTGGAGTTCTTCGATGTTCCGGTCGAACCCCTCGCGGTTGAACGCCACGAGGATGTCGAGCTTGTCGCCCTGGGAAAGCACCTCGTCGGGGCCGACGCGGATCTGGTAGACGGCCGTGCCGCCCCGGATCTCCGAGGGGAACGTCTTGTACGTCTGGATGTGCATTCCCAGACGGCCGGCGACCTGCGTGAGGAGTTCGCCGGCGCTGATCACGCCCTCGCCGCCTTCGCCGGCGATGCGGAGAGCCACGTAGCGGGTGTCACGGGGTTTCATTCGCAGTCTCCTGATCGAAACGCTCTCATGAAAAGCGATGGAGCGCCGCTTTGCACCGAATCTTCCGCAGGAAGCGCTATTCTTCGTCCGGCTGATCGATGACGTCGCGGATCCCGTGGACGATGTCCCGCTCCTCCTCGACCTCGAGGTGGTCCCGGAGGGCCTTCTCGGCGGCGGCCCGGAGTTCCGGCGGGGCATCCTCGTCCCCGCGGACCTTCAGGAGGCAGACGGCGACCCATCCGCGGACTCTCGGATTCCGGTCGGCGAAGAACGGCTGCACGGTCGCGACGACGTCCGCCGCGGGCTCCGTCGCCTTCCAGATCGCCTCGAGCGATTCCACCACGCTCTCCACATCGCGCTCCACCCGCTGCCGGGGATCGCGCGTCAGCTCGATCGTGACGCCGCCGAGGACGGCGCGGACCTGGTACGTCCGCACGCCGAGCTCGAGGGCCGCCGTGTCCTTCGGCAGGTGCCGGGCCCGGGAGAGGGCCTTGCGGAGTTCCTCGAAGGCGGCGCCCGCCGAGCCGGTCCGGACCACGACGCCATCGGGCCCCCGGGAAAGGGCGAGGACCCGCCCCGCCCCGGTGATGATGAGCGAACGCGTCCGCATCTCTCCACCGGAAAGGACGTCCGGAACCGCGTTGTAGACCACGAGGTCATCGGGCGGCTCGGGGGAACAGGCGCAGAAGAGGACCAGGACGGCGAGGATCGCACGGTGCATTCCCGGATCGTATCACCGGACGATCCGGAGACAGGAATTCATGTGTCCGTCCCGGCCCGGTAGAATTCCGGCCTTCCCGGAGGCTTCCATGTCCAGAAAGCTCGCGCTCACTCTCCTCATCTTCGCCCTCGGTCTCCTCCTCTTCGGGGGCACCGCCCGGGCCGGAGACGTCTGGGTCCAGTCGATGGACCTCGCCGTCCGCCTCGATCCGCCGAAGCACCGGATCGAGGGGAAGGCGGTCCTCCGTCTCGCCCCGGCGCGGAAGGAGCCGGCCGTCCTCTCCTTCCGAATGCACGCCGGTCTCGAGGTGAAGCTGCCGGACGGCGTCGCCGTCGACTCGAAGGAGGTCGAGGGCTGGTGGCAGGTCCTGTCCGTCACGGTGCCGCCGGACCGGGCGGACCTCGAGGTCCGGTACGCCGGCGAGATCTACGACGCGGTGCAGAAGTCCGACGCCCTGGCGTTCGTCGTCGGCGACGACACGCGCGGCGTCATCGGCGAGGAGGGCGTCTACCTCGCCTCCGGTTCCGGGTGGTACCCGCTCACGGAGGGCGTCGTCACCTTCGCGAAGATCGAGGTGGACGGCCCCGGCGACTGGCGCGTCGTGACGCAGGGGAAGCGGGCGGCCCGGGAGGTCGTCTCCGGCCGCGAGAAGACTGTCTGGACGAACGAGCACCGGATGGACGGCCTGGCGCTCTCGGCCGGGAACTACGTCGTGACGACCCGGGAGATGAACGGCGTCGCGATCTCCACCTACCTCTATCCCGAGGACCAGCAGTACGCGGAGGTTCTCCTCGCGGAGACCGCGCGATACTTCGAGTTCTACCGCCCGATCCTCGGCGACTACCCGTGGCCGAAGTTCGACATCGTGGAGAACTTCTTCGCGAGCGGCTACGGCATGCCGACCTACACGCTGCTCGGGAAGACGGTCATCCCGCACATGGTGAGGATGGCGGCGCGGTACGGAGGGAAGATCCCCGCCGGCTACATCGCCCACGAACTCGTCCACTGCTGGTGGGGAAACTGGGTCTACCCCGACTACGCCTCCGGCAACTGGTGCGAGGGCCTGACCTCCTGGTACGCGAACTACCTGATGAAGGACGCGACGGATCCGGAGAAGGCGTTCGAGCACCGGAGGAAGATCTCCACGACCTTCTCGATCCGCGTGGACCCCTCGAACGACTATCCCGTCCGCGAGTTCCGCGGCAAGACCGAGGACTTCGAGAACGACATCGGGTACGGCAAGGCCTGCATGCTCTTCCACATGCTGGCCCTGCGCGTGGGCTACGACACGTACTTCGAAACGATGCGCGGGATCGTCCGGGACTACGGGGGGAAGCGCGCGGCGTGGGACGATTTCGAAGCGGCCTTCTCGAAGGCGGCGGGTGAGGACCTCGGCTGGTTCTTCGACCAGTGGCTCGACCGGACCGGCGCGCCGGACCTCTCGCTCGATGAGAAGATCGCCGTCGAGAGGCGAGAGGACGGCCTCTTCGTCGTCCGCGGGAAGATCCGGGAGAACCCGGCCGAGAAGCCCTGGCGGGTGCGCGTGCCGGTGGCGCTCGTCATGCCCGGGGCGCGCGTCTACGCGAACGTCGAGGTCTCCGACCACGAGACGGACTTCGAAATCGTCAGCCCGCGCGTGCCGGTCTCCGTGGAGATCGACCCGCGCTTCTTCCTCTTCCGGAACGTGCCCCTCGACGAGATCCAGCCCTGCCTCAACCTGACGCTTTCGCGGCCGGACAAGGTCTACGTCGTGCCGGAGGGGAACGCGGCATACGCGCAGCTGGCGGGGATGGGGAAGGGGAGCAAGGGCGGCGAGATCGTCTCCGCCGCGGCCGGCCTCCCGAAGAAGGACTGCGTGGTCTTCGGCCGGCCGGAGGAGAACCCGGCGACGGCGGCGGCGCTGGCCGCGGCCGGCGTGACGCTTCACGAAAACGCGATCACGATCCGCGGGAAGAAGTACGAGGGCGAGGACCTCTGGGTGCAGCTGTCGATCCGTCACCCCGCGGCGGAGGGGAAGTTCGTCACGGTCTTCTTCGGCATGACGGAAAAGGCGCTCGGCCGGGCGCAGGTCGTCTTCCGCTACGGCTGGGACGGCCACATGGTCTACCGGGGCCGTCGGCCGCTGACGCGCGGCGACTTCACGAAGATCACGCGGCGGACCGCCCGGCAGGTCGAGGTCGAAGCCGATGCGGTCCGGATCGAGGAGACGATCCGGACCCTCGCGGCTCCCGGGATGGAAGGCCGTCTCACCGGTGCCACCGGCGCGAAGGCCTTCGAGGCGGTGAAGGCCGCGGTGAAGGCCACGGGCGCGACACAGGTGGAGGAGCACGATCTCTCCTTCCCGATCCTCGACTTCGACGACCCGGACGCATGGACCGTGCGCCAGGGCAAGGTCGGCGCGGAGGAGTGGGTGACGTCGTATCCGGACGCCGTGATCCCGGCCGTCTTCTCGAAGGAGTCGGCGGCGGTCTCGGGAAGCGACGGCGAGGTCATCGCGATCCGCCGGATCGCCACCTGGCCCGCGAAGGCGGACGAAAAGACCCTTCTCGTCCTCCCCGTGGTCGAGGACCCGACGTCGCTGATGACGATCCTCGCGCTGCTCACGGACTCGCCGGCCGCCGCGCTGGCCGTCCCCATGGCGTCGCTCGAGCACCGCGCGATGCAGAACCTCGCCGCGTACCCGAAGCGGCTCGGAGACCTCCGGGAGGCGGCCGGCCGCCAGGCGCGCGCGGCCGTCCCGCCGTTCGAGATGCCGATGCCGGTGATCTTCCTCGACGAGCGGATCGTGCCGCCGAACGGCACCGGACCGGCGGACGCCCGCCTGCGGGTCGCGTTCACGAAGAAGCTCGTCGCCGGACGGAACCTCGTCGTCACCGTCCTCCCCTCCCACGGGGACGGCAAGGCGCCGGCCGTCGGCCTGGGCGCCCACTTCGACGGCTGCGGTAAGGGCTACCCGAGCGCCGACGACAACGCCACGGGCGTGGCGGCGGTCCTCGAGACGCTCCGGGAACTGGCGGCGCGAAAGGACCTCCTGGCGCGGCCCGTGCGTGTCTTCTTCTTCGACGGAGAGGAGTGGGGTCTCCGCGGTTCGCGGGCGATGGCCATGAAGTACGCCGGTGGCCTGAGGGCGTTCGTCAACCTCGACACCGTGGGCGCGGCCGACCAGGCGCAGGCGTACGTGATCGGCCGCGGCGAGTACCCCCACCTCTCGGCGCGGGCGATCTCCTGCCTCACGGCGGAGGGGTTCGCGATCGGGAAGGACATCGACCGGTTCGCGTTCGCCCACGGCTCGGACCACTGGCCGTTCCACCGGAAGGGCGTCCCGGCCATCGACCTCTGGTCCGGCCAGTACCGCCGGATGAACACGAAGGACGACACGATCGACAGGGTGGACTTCGCGAAGGTCGCCGCGATCTCCCGCGCGACGACCCGCCTCGTCCTGGATCTCGCCACGGAGAAATAGTCATGCGCACACTCCTGCTGCTGACGCTGATCGCCGTCGCCGCGTGCACGGCCCGGACACCGCCTGACCCGACCCCCGAGCCGGGATCCGTCTCGATGTTCGGGGAGGAATCGAAGCACCTCTCGAACGTGCGGATGCTGACGAACGGCGGGGAGAACGCGGAGGCCTACTTCCCCCGGGAGGAGGACCGCCTCGTCTTCCAGAGCAAGCGCGACGGGTTCGAGGCCGACCAGATCTACGTCATGGACCTGGACGGGAAGAACGTGCGGATGCTCAGCAACGGCAAGGGCGCCACGACCTGCAGCTACTTCTGGCCGGGCAGCCGCCGCGTGCTCTACGCGACGACCGCGCTCGCCGCGGACGAGCCGCCGGCGCCGCCGGACCGGTCGAAGGGTTACGTCTGGAAGCTGCACCCCGAGTTCGACATCGTCGCGCACGACCTGGACGGCGGGAACTTCGTCCGCCTGACGGACACGCCGGGCTACGACGCCGAGGGAACGATCAGCCGGGACGGGAAGTGGATCGTCTTCACGACGTGTCGCGACGGCGACCCGGAGATCTACAAGATGCGCTCCGATGGCTCCGAGGTCACGCGGCTGACGAACGCCGAGGGGTACGACGGAGGGCCGTTCTTCTCCTTCGACGGGAAGAAGATCGTGTGGCGGGCGAACCGCCCGGAGACCCCGGAGGAGAAGGCGGCGTACGTGAAGCTCCGCGACGAGGGCCTCGTCTCCCCCATGCGGCTCGAGATCTTCGTGATGGACGCGGACGGGTCGAACGTGACGCAGGTCACGGACAACGGCGCGGCGAACTTCGGCCCCTTCTTCCACCCGGACGGGGAGCGGATCATCTTCTGCTCCAACCTGGGCACGAAGGGCAAGCGCGGGATGCCGAACTTCGACCTGTGGATCATCCGGACGGACGGGACGGGCCTCGAGCGTGTGACGCACTTCGCGGACTTCGACGGGTTTCCGATGTTCACGTCGGACGGGCGTACACTGGTCTTCTGTTCGAACCGCGACAACGGCGGCACGAGGGACACGAACGTCTTCCTGGCCGACTGGAAGGACTGACCTGCAATTCGGGGTCAGACCCCGATTTGCAGGTGAACGCAATGGACGAGTGGGAAGCCCAGCGGATCCGTGACGAAGAGCACCTCAACCTGCTCGGGATCTTCAACTTCGTGCTCGCCGGGCTCTCGCTCTTCGGATCGCTCATGTTCCTCCCCCACCTCCTCGTCCTCGAGAGCGGTTTCTTCGACCGCGTGTTCGAGGAGGGCACGGAGCACTTCGAGCGGCAGGCGGAGGAGTACGAGCGACAGCACGGCGAGGAGTTCCCCATCGAGATGGACCGCGCGACCGCCGAGTTCATCGAGAAGGGCATCCGGATCTTCGTCGTGGGCGGCATCCTGGTGGCGCTCGGCTCCGGCCTCCTCTGCCTGTTCTCCGGCCTGGGCCTGCGCGGCCGCCGCTGGCGCGGCCTCAGCATGGCGGTCGCGGTGCTTCAGCTCTTCGCCATGCCGGTGGGCACGGTCCTCGGCATCTTCACGATCGTGGTGATCGGCCGACGATCGGTGCAGGAGCTGTACCTCGAGGCGGCGGATCCGCGAGCGAGGTACGGGGAGGAGTTCTGACCTCCCGCCGGGCCGGATTCGCCCCATCGTCAGGCTGTGAAAAAGCGACGCCTGTCAGCGTTGTTTCGTCTACCCGTCACTCAGGCGGCAACGGCCGGGCCCTGGTACTTCGCGTCGCCGAAGCCGAGGATCGGGATGAAGATGAACCCGAGGAAGATCAGGCCGAGGGCGAACAGCACGTCCTTCCCGAAACTCTTCGCGAGGTCGACCATCACGATGATCGCGACGATGAAGTTCACGAAAGGGATGAGGCAGAGCACGATCCACCAGATCGGACGGCCGGTGATCTCGAGGAGCACGATCAGGTTGTAGATCGGGACGATGAAGGCCCAACCGGGTTTGCCGGCCTTCTCGAACATCTTCCAGCCACCGGCGATGACGGCCACGACGATCGCAAGCAAGATGAACAGAAAGAGAAGCCCGCCTCCGCCGCCGCCTTCCTGCGCGAGAACTGCCAGGGACATATCCGCCATGCCTTTCCTCCTTGGTGCCGGCCCGCCCTCCGGGCCCGACGAGCAGGACAGTGTAACCGCCCCTCCCGGGTCCGTCACCCGCCCGCTCAGAAGTACCAGATGGCGCTGATCGTGCCGTACTCGGGGCGCCCGACCTGGCCCTCGAACGTCTCCGTGGAGTGGCTCAGCGCGAAGCTGATCGCGGCCCGGCCGTACCGCGCGGACACCCCGAACGTGAGCGAACCGACGAGAGGCTCGGAATCGACGGACCGGCTCTCCCGGAACACGGTGCCGTCGAGAGGAAGGTAGTGGGCGACGGCGAACGCCCCCGCGCCGCCGAAGATCGACGCGGAGAAGCGGCTCTCCGGTCCCCCGCCGATCCCCGACGCCGCCTGGAATCCGCTGCGGAGCGTGGAGCCCCCGAGGGCCCGGGGAAGGTTCCACCCGACCTCCCCGTACGCGCCGAGAGAGAGTCCCGTGAAGTAGGTCCCCAGGCTGGCCCCGCCGAGGGGGACGACCCGCCACGAGAACTCGTCCTCGTCCCCGCCCGCGAGAAGGACCTGGGCGACCCCGTAGTCCAGGTTCACGACCGGCTCGTTGGGGAGCTGGTAGTCCCACCCCTCGGGCTGGACCGTGTTGACGGTCTCGTGCCAGAGCTGCTGCATCTGCTCCGCGCCCGACAGCGGGCCGACGACGCCCGTGCGCAGGTTGAAGAAGTGCCCCCAGCGGCCGCGGCGGGCGTAGAGACTGCTGTCGACGAAGAGGATGCCGGCGTACGGCTGATCGTTTTCGTCCGGGTTCCCGGCGCTGAGGTCCTTGGGCGTGTGGATCTCGTGGCCGACCGTCCATGATGCCCAGTTCCGGTGGCCGGGGTCGCCGATGAACGGCAGGAACGACCAGAAGTCCGCCCAGCCGCGGACGAAGCTGTCCTCCCCGTGCCGCCCCACCTCGTCCGTCGCCCAGGAAAGGGCGAGGCCGCTGGTGTAGTTGTCGTCGGAGCCGGTGAAGACGTCGTTCTCCATGATCCACGTGAACACGCCGGCGTGCGGCGCGGGGGACGTCGCCCCGGCCTCCGGCGGCATCCTCCCGGTCCCGGCGCAGCCCGTGAGGACGGCGAGGATCAGGGATGCCGCGAGCAGGAGGCGGCCGGGACGGGAACCTCTCACACGAGTTCCGCCCGGGCCGCCTCGACCTTCTGCCGGAGGCGCCCGACCAGCACCCTCAGCGTGCCGTTCGCACCTTCCCCCGCGACGAAGGCGTGCGCCGCGGTGCCGATTCTCGAGCACCAGTACTCGATCATCGTGCCGCTGCCGCCGAGGATGTTCTGCGCGTCGATGGCCGCCTGCTGGGCGCCGTCGGTGGCGAAGATCTTGGCCTCGGTGGCGACGAGGACCGCTTCGAGGGAGTGAGGATCGAGCTTCAGCGCGTCGGAGATCATCTGCGCCGCCCGATCCCGCGTGTTCCTCATGCGGAGCCAGCGCTCCTGCACCTCCGCGAACCCGGAGATCAACCGCCCCTTGCTCTTCCGGGTCTCGAGCCAGTTGGCGACCTCGTCGCAGAGGCGGTCGAGCATGCCGAGCCCGATGGAGGCGATGTAGCACCGGCCGGGCACCAGGTTGTGCTTGATGTCGTCGAGCGCTTCGTGCGGGTAGCCGAGCACGTGATCGTTCGAAACGAAGAGATCGGTGCACTGCACTTCGACGGTCTCCGAGCCCGGCACGCCGACCTTCACGAACGGCTCGGAGGTCGAGAAGCCCTCGTCGTCCCGGTGGGCGAGGAAGGCCGTCATCCGACCCTCGGCGGTGATTGCGTTGACGATGATCCACTCCGCCGAGCGGCCGCCGGTGATGAACGTACGGTTTCCGTTCAGCACCCAGCCGCCACGCTCCTCGTCCCGGACGGCGCGCGTGCCGTTGTCGACGGGGTAGCTCCCGGACTCGGTACCGGTCAGGCACCAGGCGCCGCGAGTGCCCTCGGCGAGGGCCGGCAGGACCTCGTCCATCTGCTCAGGCGTCGCCTTGGCCAGGAAGTGGTTGACGAACAGCCAGTGCCCGGCCGTCTCCATGGCGACATCGGGGCTCGCCCAGCCGACCACCCGCCCCATGACGCACTTCTGGATGCTCGCGTCCGCGGGCTCCGGCGGCTCGAACCCGGTGTACTTCTCCGGGAAGCCCGTGAGCGTCACGCCGAGTTCCCCGGCCAGCTTTTCGAAGAGCCAGGCGGAGTCGACGTGGTCGAGGTGCATCTCCTCGGCCTTCGGAACGATGTGCTCGGAGGACCAGCCGCGAAGCATGTCGTCCACCATGCCGGCGTCTTCGCCCCGCCAGACCTGGAGCTTGGCGCGGAGCCGGCCGGTGCTCGCCCGGAGCGTGGCGTTCGCGCCTTCCGTGGAGACGATCGCGTGGGCGGACGCGTGGATGCGCGAAGCCCAGTACTCCGCCATGGTGCCGCTGCCGGCGAGGATGTTCACCGCGTCGACCGCGCACCGCTGCACCGCATCGGTCGCGAAGATCTTGGCTTCCGTGGCCGCGAGGACGCCTTCCGCGGTCAGGAGGTCGAGGTAGGTGGCTTCGGAGATCATCCGCGCGGCCGTGGCCCGGGCCTGCTTGACGTTCTCCCAGCGCTCGGCGACCTCGTCGAACGTGGCGATGTCGTTCCCCCGGCTCTTCCGGGGATTCGTGACCAGCCAGTCCTCCAGCTCCTCGCACAGCCGGTCGAGCGCGCCGAGTCCGATGCTCGCGATGTAGAGCCGCCCGGCGAGGAGGTGCACCTTGACGTCGGCGAGGGCCTTGTCCACCTCGCCGAGCACGCAATCGTCCGGCAGGAACAGGTCCGTGCACTCGACCGTGATGGTCTCCGACCCCGGAACGCCGATCTTCGTGAAGGGCTTCGAGACGCTCAGCCCCTCGGGACGGTTCTCCGGATCAGAGCGCGTGAGGAACGCGGTCATCCTGTCCGGGGAGGTGATGGCGTTGATCACCATCCACTTCGCCGAGGCGCCGCCGGTGATGAAGGTGCGGTTGCCGTTCAGCATCCAGCCGCCGTCGACGCGAACGGCCCGGGTGCCGTTGTCGAGCGGGTAGCTGCCCGAGTCCGGCCCGGTGAGGCACCACGCGCCGCGGACGCCCTCGACGAGATCGTTCACCACGCTCTCGACCTGGTCCGGCCGGCCGTTCGTCAGTACGTGGTGCACGAACGGCCAGTGACCACCGGTCTCGACGGCGGCGTCGAGGCTGGCCCAGCCCAGGACCCGGCCGAGTACGCACTTCTGGACGTTCTCGATGAACGGCCCGTCGGACGGGATCTCGGTGAACTCCTCGGGGAGGCCGATCAGGGTCGCGCCGATGTCGACGGCGAGCGCCCGGAAGTACTCGTCGGAGGGCACCTTGCTGCGATGCCAGTCCTCCGCGTGCGGGACGATCGCATCGAGCGCCCAGTCACGCACCCCTTCGAAGAACATCTGCGCGATGTCGATCTCCCAGATCGAGGGCTGGGGCTGGACGGAGAGGATACCCATGATGACAACCTCCTCCCGGAGTTCGGGACGCGTGGAGCGCAAGCAGAGCCGGCAACGACGTCAGGTTCGATCTTCCTCGGACAGGGAACGTTGTCCCGTCCCGCATAGAGTAGTCTCCACCCCGCCTCCAGGTCATGTGACGAACGACGGTCCCGAAGAATGATGCGCCGCAAGCCGACCCGTGAGACTTTCGCGGCGTTCACGGATTCTGCGACGCTCTGCGTAGGCCCGGCACGGTCGGCACGAGTCCGGACGCGGGTCCACGCCTGAGGAACGAGGAAGGTCCGACCGATGAACGACGACACGCTGACCCGCACCCGGGAACCGTTCCGCCGACGAGCGGGAGAGGCCGGACTCCTCGCCGCGGACCTGTCGGTGCTCGCGAAGCCCCTGACTCCCGAGGAGGCCATCGGCACGCCGGGCCGGCGGGACTTCCCGATCCTCGTGGGGAAGGAGCGGGTGGTCGAAGCCCGCGTGGGCGAAGGCCGCGGCCACGCCTTCACCGACACCCCGCGAGAGTTCCTCGGGCCCTTGTCCGAGGCGATCGACCTGCCCTTCGACGGCAACGGGAACCGGGCGATCTACCTGGCCGCGCTGAACGCCACGCTCCGGCACCTGGACCGCGTCGAGGGAACCGTGCACTGCCGGGACGACGACCCCTA
>JBDLIY010000017.1:0-19568 GCA_039714635.1 Planctomycetota bacterium | reverse complement strand
GAGAAGGCGATCAGGGTGAAGACGAAGGCGATGCCACCGGAAAGGAGGGGCCCCGCCCAGATCGGCGCGCCCGGGAAGAGCACCACCATGAAGAAGAACCCCAGCGCGAGCGCCAGGGCCATCACGACGACGACGAGGAAGATGCTGTTGCGGCGATTCGCGGCCGCGGACTCCCAGAGATCGACGCGCTCACCCATTCGTGCCTCGCCTGTCTAGAACTCGACCTTCGGGACCTCGCGCTCGGCCGGCTCCTCGATCTCGAAGAACTCCTGCTCCTCGAAGTTGAACATGCCGGCGATCGTGTTCGTCGGGAACTGCTGGATCTTCGTGTTGAAGCGCATCACCTGGTCGTTGTAGTGCTGCCGCGAGAAGGAGATCTTGTTCTCCGTCGAGGAGAGCTCCTCCTGGAGGGCGAGCATGTTCGTGTTCGCCTTGAGGTCCGGGTAGTTCTCGGACACCGCGAACAGCGACTTCAGGGTCTGGCTGAGGAAGTTCTCCGCCTCGGCCTGGTTCGCGACGCCGGAGACGTCGACGGCCTGCTGGCGCGCCTTCGTGACGTTCTCGAGCACCTCCTTCTCGTGCTTCATGTAGCCCTTGGCCGTGTTCACGAGGTTGGGAATCAGGTCGTGACGGCGCTTGAGCTGAACGTCGATCTGGGACCAGGCGTTCTTCACGCGGTTCTTCAGACGGACGAGGCCGTTGTAGGCGCCGATGAACCAGAGGACGACGAGAACGCCGACACCGAGAGCAATCCAGCCGATCATTCGAGACTCCTTCCGTGGTGACCTGGGCCGGTGGAATGTACGCGACGGCGGGCGGGGTATTCAACAACGCCCGCTTCAGTCCTGCAACACCGGCAGATAGCGGTAGTACGTCTCCAGCGTCAGCGCCCCGAGCGCCGCCGTCACGACGCGGCCGTTGATCGAGTCGTGGTTCCAGATCGGCCAGCTGCCGCGCATGCAGCCATCGTGCTCCTGGGTGCCCGGCAGGATCTTCCGGATCCGCTCGTTCCACAGCCGGAAGTAGCGCCCGCCCATCTGGTGCATGGCCAGCGTCCCGTAGTACCAGGCGTAGGTCGGGTACTCGCGCTGGGACCGGTAGAGGCTCCAGTTCTCGCCGCGCGGGATCTCCTCCAGCATGTCCTCGAGGATCTTGTTCGCGGAGCCGATGCAGAAGGGGTGGCTGCGCCTCCAGCCCATGAAGATCCGGCACATCATTCCGAGCGGCACGGTGGCGTACTTCGTGTCCCAGACCGGGTTCTGGTAGCCGGTCTCGTACTCGTACTTCGTGTCGCGGCCGACCTCGTAGCCGTAGTCCGGGTCGATGTCGAGGAACTCCTCGCGGTGCTCCTTCACCGGGGTCGAGTAGAGGTCCATCACGCGGTAGCAGCCCGCGTAGGCGATTTCCTTCACCTCGAGCCCGGCCTTCTCGCCCGTCTTCAGCGCGAAGAGGTTCCAGGACATGCACGAAGTGTCCGTCGTCTCGATCTTCACGCGGTAGCGCCAGCCGCCGAGCCGGTTCTGGATCGTCGTCAAGAAGTCGATCCCCCGCTGGGCGTACCAGCGGAACTCATCGGAGTCCGTCAGCTGCGCCGCTTCCGCGAAGGCCTGGGCGCCGACCGGACGGTTGTAGCCGCCGACGAGGTCGTTGCTGAGGAAGTTGCCGTTCGCCTGCATCCGGGCGAGGAGGTACTCCATCGCCCGGCCGACGACGTGCTTGTACTTGCCGTGCTCCGGGTTGTACCAGGCGCCGAAGAACGCCAGGCATCCGAGAGCCGTGGTCCCGGTCGGATCGAACTCGATTCGGGCGCCCTCGGGCTTGCACTTCGGCGTGTCCGGGCATTCCTTGTGGAAGTGCTGCGGATCGAACCGGCCGTCGGGATTCTGGTGGCGGGCGATGAACTCCAGGGCGAGCTGGACGGCGCGCTCCGTCGCCTCCGTGTGCCGCCAGCCCTTGTTCTCCTTGTCGAAGTCTTCGCGCCACTTCTCGCGCTCGAGTTCCTCCTGCTTCGGCGTGAAGAAATCGGGGTTGCGCTGGTACCACTTCTTCCAGATCCCCGGGTACGGGCCGAAGAAGTGGCCCGTCATGCGCTGCAGCGCGAGCTCCGCCTGGTATTGCTCGCGGGAGCCCTCGCGCAGGACCTTCAGCATCTTCAGGAGGAAGCGGAAACCCTCGGGGTTCCGGCGGAAGCCCGACGCCTCGAGGCCGAACTCGAGGATCTGCCCGCGCCCATCGATGAGCATCTCCTCGAAGTCATCGATCTCCTTGCTGTCGGCGACGCGCCAGTAGTTGATCGCCGCCGCGTAGCGGAGCATGGGGTTCTTCCGCTCCTGGAGCACCACGCGCCGGAGGACCCTGGCCGCCTCGCGGATCTGGAGCAGGCCGACCAGGTGGTAGACGTACTTCGCGTGCTCGGGGTCCTTCTGGCCGAGGCGCTTCAGGACCTTCGGGACGATCGCCTCCGTCGCCACGCGGGTCAGCGCGTGCCAGCACGCGCCACGGACCTCGCGGTCGGAGTCGCGGAGCATGCGCGCGAAGAGGATCTCCTGGACGTCCTTCTTCCGCTCCCCCACGCGCCCGAGGGCGATCGCCGCGGCCTCGCGGTACTCGCGAGAGCGGTTCGTCTTCAGGACGGTGATGAGGCTCTCGATGTCGTCCTTCGTGGCCGAACCTTCCAGGACCTTCGCCTTCGCCTCCCCCGTGACGCCGGAGGCGGAGCCGAGGTTCGGCACCAGGTTTCCGAAGATGGACGCGTCCTCGATCCTCGTCAGGGCGTAGGCCGCGAACATCGCGTGGAAGTCGTCCGTGACCTCGAGGCCGGCGAAGAGCGGCGCGATGAGTTCCGGGGAGCCCAGTTTGGCCGCGGCGATCGCCGCGACGTTCCGATCTGCCATGTCGCGGGAGGCCAGCGCCGCCCTGAGGTACGACACCGATCCCTTCGGCTGTCGGATTCCGACAGAGCGGATCACTTCGAGGCGAACGACCTTCGAGGAACTGTCGTCGAACTCCTCGAGTGACAGTTCAGCGAGCTTCGGGGACGGGCACTCGCGGAGCATCAGGACGAGATTGCGGTCGATGCGGCGCGACTTCCCCTTGTGCTTGCGGACGAACTGCTCGACCAGCTTCTGAGCGTTCGGCGCGTCGAGCGCGACGGCCGTCTCCGCGGCGAAGCTCGCGAGGTATGCGTAGCGCTCGTCCACCGCCATCTCGAGCAGGGGCCGGTGTGCCTTCGCCAGCGCCAGACCCTTGAGCGAATCGATCGCCGCGCCCCGATCGATCGAATCCGGTGCCGGGAGCTTCTTCACGAACTCCTGGTAGCGCAGTTCCTGGAGCTTCTTCAGGTTCGGATCGTCCGCGTCGTCCTGCGCCGGAGCGTCCGGGTGGGCGACCAGCGCGATGAAGACGACGGCCAGTGCGATGGCGGCTCGATTCATGGGGTGCTCCCGGACGGTGAAGTCTTCACTCTATCAAACGCGCGAAGCCGGCGTCGGTAGCCACCCCAATTCGCGGTACGATCGCGCGGTCTCCGCAAAGCCGTCCTCCAGAGAGACTTCCGTCCGGAAGCCAAGCTCGCGGCGCGCCCGCGACGTGTCCATCACCCAGAGGTCCGCCATGACCTCCCGCACCTTGTCCGAGAGCGGACGGGCGTCCATCCCGAAGCTGCCCGAGAGGAGGTCGAGGACCGCGGCGATCAGGGGCAGCAGCGGCGTCGGGAGGGGCAACGGCCGGAGCGACTTCCCCACATGGCTCGCGATGAGCTCGAACAGCCGCGTGAAGGAGGGCGCGGAGTCGTTCGCCAGGTGGTAGATCCGGCCCGCGGCCCGCGGTTCCCCGGCGGCGAGAATCATGCCCCGCACAAGGTCGTTGACGTGGACGATCGAGTAGTACTTCTCGCGCGTGAACTTCGGGCGGAACCCGCGGTCGGCGAAACGGTAGAAGTTCAGCACGCCGGTGTCGCGGGGGCCGTAGACGACGGGCGGCCGGACGACGGTGACGGGGAACGCGCCGGCGGCGGCCTCGAACGCCGCTTCCTCCCCGGCCCGCTTCGAGCGCCCGTACTCGCTGACCGGTCGCGGCCGGTCGGACTCCCGGACGGGGCGCCCCTCACCGCGGCGGACGGGACCGGTCGCCGCCATACTCGAAACCAGCAGGAACCGATCGAGGTCCGGCGCCGACTTCCGGCAGGCCAGGACGAGGGAGCGGGTGCCCTCCTCGTTCACCGGGCGGAAGCTGTCGGCGCGGCGGCCCCGGATGCGCCCGGCGACGTGGTAGACGGTACCGACGCCCGTCACGGCTTCCGGCAGCCCGAGCGGCCGCGTGACGTCGCCGATGCGAACGTCGACCCCGGCGGGGAGCCCCTCGGCCCGGTCCGCGCTGCGCACGAGAACGCGCACGGTCCGGCCGGTCCCCTGCAACGCCTCGACGAGGTGGCGGCCGATGAACCCGTTCGCCCCCGTCACCAGCACTGGTCGATCCTTCGCCATTCCGCCGGATTGAAGCAGGTCACGGCCCGCGCCGGGACGAATCCCCGGGGCGAGGGGCTTGCCACCGACTCCTGCGCCCCCTATGATTCTGGTTCTGCAAGTCTTTTTCGATGGGGATTCGGGTGCCCAGGACGGTCTCCCAGAGCGCGGACCGCGTTCGCCTCGGTCACGAGGCGCCGTACTCGTTCGACTGCTTCGACGAGTTCCTCGCCACGGACTACGCTCCCGAATCCTGCCGGGCCGTTCTCCTGGGCTGCCGCGACGGCCGCACGGCGATCTACCTCGCCCGCAAGGGCTTCGCCGTCCTCGGCATCGACCCGGACCGGGAGCTCCTGTCGGGGGCACGGGAGCGCGCGGCAATGGCGGACGTCTCGCTGGATCTCATGGCCGGCGAGCCGCTCGGGCTGCCCCCGCTGCCGGAGGAGTCCTTCGGCCTGATCGTCGACCTCTGGACCGCGGCGGAGTTGCCGGACGGGCTGGAGCGGATGGAGTTCCTCGCGTCGCTGCGCAAGCTCCTCCGGCGGGACGGCATCCTGATCTCGTCCGCTCCCGCGCCGAAACCGAAGCCGAGGCCGAAAGAGGGCGCGCCGGGGCAGGACCGCCACCGCACCTATGCCTTCTCGAACGCCTTCGTCTCGGACTTCACGCGGGCGGGGTTCACGGTGCTCTTCGAGGCGATCCGCCCGAGCCCGCCGGGCGACCTCCGCCGGCTGATCCACGCCCGCCGGTAATACCGAGACGGGAACATTCCTTCCAAACCGCCGAAACCTCCGGCGCCGTCACACCCACGTCACGTCGTCGAACGCGATCTCCATCCGCAGGCTGCCCTTCAGCACCACCAGCTTCCGGTCCTTCTTCTTCACCTGGTGGACGAGGAACTTCTCCTTCAGGCGCGGCACGTAGACCTCGTCGCCGCGGGAGAGGGAGCGGGCGAACTCCTCGCGCTTCCGGCCGAGCGGCGTCGCCCGGACCTCCTCGTCGGCCCGGCGGCCGAGTTCCTTCGCCTTCTCCCCGAAGGGTTTCGGCGCGTTCGCCATGTCCTTGACGAAGTCCGCGACGAGCCTCCGGAACCGCAGGAGTGACTCCTCCATCTCCTCCTCGGCCTCGCGTTCGACGTGCTGCCGGCGCTCCTCGGCCTCCCGGAGTTCGTCCTCCGCCTTCTCGCGAATCGCGCGGCTGTCGACGCGCAGGTTCTCCGCCTCCGAGAGCTTCTTCTCCGCGCGCGTCCGGATCGCCTGGGCGCTGTCCAGGACCTCGCGAACCGCCTTCTCGCCGGGGTTCACGAACCCCTCCGCGCGCGCAACGATCTCCGACGGAAGGCCCAGGCGGTCGGCGATGATCAGCGCGTTGGAGGCGCCCGCCTGCCCCATCAACAGGCGAAACGTCGGAGAGAGCGTCTCCACGTCGAACTCGACGCTCGCGTTCTCCACGCCCTCGTTCGTGAAGGCGTAGGTCTTCAGGCTGCCGAGGTGCGTCGTGACCGCGGCGGGGACCTCGCGCTCGTGGAGGTAGTCGAGGATGGCTCGGCCGAGGGCGGCGCCCTCCGCGGGGTCCGTGCCGGAGCCGAGTTCGTCGAGCAGGATCAGCGTCCGCCCGTTGGCCGCCGCGAGGAACCGGGCGATCCGCTTCACGTGGCCGGAGAACGTGGAGAGGCTCTGCTGCAGGCTCTGCTCGTCCCCCACGTCGACGAAGACGTCGTCGAAGCGGGAGAACTCCGCCTCCTCCGCGGGCACCGGCAGGCCGGACTGCGCCATGAGGACGAGCAACCCGAGCGTCTTCAGGGTGACCGTCTTGCCGCCGGTGTTCGGCCCCGTGACGACGAGAAGGTGGAAGTCGTCGCCCAGGCGCAGGTCCACCGGGACGACGTTCTCCGCCCCGAGCAGCCCGACGAGCAGGGGATGGCGCGCCCGGCGGAATCGAACGACGCCGCGGTCGTTCCGCTCCGGCACGCACAGGCCCTGCTCCGCGACCGTGGTCGCCGAGGCCTGCGCGAGATCGAGCCGGGCCACGGCGGAGAGAAGATCGCGGATCTCGTTCTCCACCTCGAGCACCCGCACCGTGGCCTCCCAGAGAATCCGTGTGACCTCCCGCCGCTCGCGCGCCAGCAGGTCCTCGAGCGAGTTGCCCTCGGATACGACTTCCTCGGGCTCGATGAAGCAGGTCGCCCCGGACTGGGAGACGCCGTGGAGGATGCCGCGGATCTCGCCGCGTCGCTCGGCCTTGATGGCCAGGACGAGGCGGCCCGACCGGAACCGCGGCGTCATGTCCTGCAGGATGTTCCGGAGATCTTTCCGCTGAAGGAACCGGGAGACACGCGAGTCGATTCGTTCGCGCGTCCCGCGGATCCCGACGCGGATGTCCGCCAGCTTCGTCGACGCCTCGTCCCGCACCTTCCCGCGCTCGTCGAGGATCCGGTCGATCCGGTCACAGAGCGAGGTGAAGCCGGGGATCTGCCCCGCGAGGTCGAGGACGCGCGGGATCTCGAGATCCGGATGGTCCGCGCGCCAGCCATCCGCGGCCGCGGAGATCCGGCGCGCGCCCGAAAGCGTCTCGAAGACGCTCGCGAGTTCGTCCGGCTCCATCGGGCGTCCCGCCGTCCGGGCGCTCGCCAGCAGCGGACCGAGGTCGCGGATGCCTCCGAAGGGGACGCGCACGCCGCGGTCGAACAGGGCGAGGACCTCCCGCACCTCCGACAACCGCCGGTCCACGGCGTCGGCGTTCCTGGACGGACGAAGGGCCCGCAGGGCCTCCTTCCCCACGACCGTCGCGACGGCGGGGAGGAAGAGGTCCTTCATCTCTTCGTATTCGAGGAGTCGGAGGGCGTCGTCGTTCATCGGGGAGCGCACGGTACATCGTTCGGTACGGAGGCGGGATCAAAACCGAACGATTTTGCCCGGGACCCCGCGCGAAACCCGCGACGCGCGCCCGCCGGACGCGGGTATTGCCGGTATGGAAGGAATGTTCGCGTCTCGGTATTACCGGTCGTTCTCGTGGTCCTTCCACCAGTCGCGGGACCGGGACTGGACCTTGCGGACCTCGTTGCGGCTCATGTTCTCCCGGAAGCCGAAGTCCTGGCCCGTGATGCTCTTCAGCGCCTGGTGGGCCGCGATCGCCACGAAGAACTCCTTGTCGCCCAGCGTGTCGATCAGCTTCGGGACGGCGACCCAGGCGTTCATGTCGCCCAGGGACCGGGCCGCGGCCCGGCGGACGAAGTAGTCCTTGTCCTTCTCGAGGACCACCAGCAGCGACGGGATGGCCGAGGGGTGGCCGATCCGGCCGAGCTCCACGGCGGCGGCGAACCGCAGCCCCTCCTCGTCCGAGCCGAGCTGCTCGATGTACTTCTTCACCTCCGCGGGGACTTCCTCCACCTCGGGCTCGACCGGCTCGGGGACCGGCTCGGGCTCGGGCGAAGGCTGCTTCGGCTCCGTGGCGGGCGGGACGGCGGCCGGCGCCTTCTTCTGCTCCTCGAGGAGGCGGGCCAACTCGGCGATCTTCTCCTCCAGGGCCCGGATCGCCCGGTTCGTCTGCTCCTCGCGGGCCTCGACCTCCTCCTGGAAGTCCGCCTGCTTCTCACGCAGCGCCGTCGTCAGGTCGTTCGCCTCCCGCTCCATCGCGTTCCGCGCTTCCTGATGGCTCTCCAGCTTCTTCAGGTCGCCGGCCAGCTCCCGCATCGAGCGCTGGCGGTTCGTCTCGCCGTCCGTCAGCCCGTCGACCCGGTCCACGACCTTCTGGAGCCGCGCCGCGTTCTCGACCATCAGCTTCTCGCCGGAGGAGTTGTCGGTGAAGACGCCCTTGCCGGAGAAGGCCACGTAACCGAGGGCGGCGATCGTCGCGATCAGGAGCACCGTGAGGACGAGCGTGCCGGAGCCCGTGCGCTTCGCGGACGCCCGCGGCTTGCACCGCTCGCAGAACGTGCGGCCGCCCTGCATGACCGCGCGGCCGGTGATCAGGTGGCTCTGCGGGATGGAGGTGTTGCAGCGATCGCAGAAGTGGAGGCGGTAGCGGCTCTCCTCCTTCTCCTCGAGTTCCTGCCGGATCCGGTCCCGCCGGACCGCACGCTGCGTCGAGGTGAGGGGAGCGCACTCGGTGCAGATGACCTTCTCCCCTTCCGACTTCGCCTGATTGGTGATCACGTCCTGCAGCGGAATCGACACTCCGCAGTTGTCGCAGAAGTAGAGTTCGAGCTCCCCGCTCTCCTTCTTGTCCGTGGGGTGGCAGTTCTGGCAATAGGTCTTGCCGTCCCGCGCCGTCGCCCGGCCGCCGACCACCTCCTGAAGGGGAATCGACACACCGCACTTCTCGCAGAAGTAGATCTTCATCGCCGCTCGCTCCCAGGTCATGCCCCGGAGATCAGCAAACACCGTTCCCGGTGCGCCCTCCGGCTCTTTCCCAGCCCGACAACTCCATTCTAAGTCGGAAGGGAAACCCGTAAAGCCCACACCGAGGGTGATAACGATGGAAGCGACCGATAAGGATGGTTGTCAGCCGACCTGGTCGCGGCGGCGGTCCCCTCCGCGCCGGTCCTCCCGCTCCGGCAGGTCCAGGGCGGCGCGGACCGATCGCTCGAGCAGCGTGTAGGAGAGCGGGAGAGGGACACGGAAGACACCGTTCGACTTCACCTTGCCCGGAGTCCCGCCTACCAGAACCACGGGCAGAACCCCGGGCAGAACCCCGCGCCGGCCGACAGGCCGGTCCCCGGGCCCGGAGCGGGCGAAAGCCGGGACCTGCGTGGGGTCGGTGAGGCCCACCAGGAGCACGTCGTACGCGCAGTCGTCGAGTTGCCGTTCGGCGAGTCCCGCATCGAGGGCCACGTCGACTTCGAGTCGCGGGCGGGAGATCGCGGCCAGGCCGCGGGTGATGACCTCCGCCTCCGCCTTTTCAGGCGCGTACACCAGAACTCTGGTCCGTCGCTTCTTCATACGACGGAATTCTACTCAATCGGCGTGCCTACCCGTCAGATCAGCAGGACTCCGAGGATCACGATCGTCAGGGAAATCGCCGCCGCCCACTCTTCCTTCGCCTTCCCGGCCTTCCGGATCATCGCCGCCATGTCTCGTCTCCTTTCATCAACCCTTCGCGCTACGGGAGAAGAGTAGCCGGGGGGGGTGACAACGTTGGGGACGGGAAAGCCGAAAGTGCCGACGAGATCAGACGGAAGTCTTTTGAAATACGAGACTTGCGTATCCCACAAAATCTTTCGCACTCCCGGGATCGGGCTGCACTTCGTGGGAGGTCGTGTGGGCGAGGAGGGTGGCCCGGTCCGCTCCCAGGGCCCGCGCGGCGGCCACCGTCGCGGCCGCGGCCCCGCCGCCGCACGCGCTCCGCTGCTCCGACGACACGCGGAGGGCGCCCCCGGCGTCGAACGCGAGCAGGCGGGCAAGGAACGCCCGGTCGTTCTCGTCCTTCGCCCAGCGGTGGGCTTCCGGGCCGGTTCCCCGGGGCGTGAAGCCGTAGAATCTCGGGCCGTAGTGGGTCAGGTCCGTGGAGCCGAGCACGACGATCCGGCCCTCCACGCCCGCGCAGACCTCCCCGACGGCCTCGCCGAGGACCGCGGCGGCCGGTGTCGGAGGCACGGCGACCGGCAGGATGGTGGCGTCGGGAAACAGGTGCGCGAGGAACGGAACCTGGACCTCCAGCGAGTGTTCTTCGGCGTGGGCCTCCGCGCTCACGTCCAGGTCCCCGGCGAGCGCTTCCCGGAGAAGGTCCCGCAGTCCCCCGTCGACGCGCACGTCCCCGAGCGGCGTCCGCCAGGCGTCTTCCGGCGCCACCGCGGGGCGCGGCACGCCGTGCCGGTGGACCGCTCCGAAGAGGACGAAACAGGCGGGCTCCGGTTCTCCGATCGCGAGCAGGGTCCGTGCGGCGGTGGCGCCGGAGAAGACCCAGCCGGCGTGCGGCACGATGCCGGCGACGACGTCGAAGCCGGATTCGCGGAAGGGAGAGGGGTTCGCCGCCAGGCACTCGTCGATGGCGGCGCGGCAGGCCGCATCGGTCCCGGGGTAGAACGAACCCGCGACGGCGGCCGGACGAATCACGGCCCCGGACCTACGGCTGTCCGAAGCCGCCGGGCGGCGGACCGGGCGGCGGAGTCCGGGCGGGGGCGGGCTCTCCGGTACCTCCGAGCAGTCGCTCCTGCTCGGCGGCAACCTCGGCCACGCGTTCCTTCATGAGGCGTCCCACCTTGAACTTCACGACCTTCTTCGCGGGGACGTACACCTTCTCAAGAGTGCGCGGATTCTGCGCCTTGCGCGCGGCGCGCTCCTTGATTTCGAAGACGCCGAACTCGCGGAACTCGAGACGGTTTCCCCGACCGAGTTCGCTGATGATCTCGTCCAGAAAGAGCTGGATCACCTCTTTCGTCACGACCTTCGTCTGGCCGGTACGGTCGGCGATCCGGGAGACGAGCTCCTTCTTCGTGATCGTTCTCCCCATGGCGTTTCGTTTCCTTCCCCGGGAAGCCCCCGTCCGCTGAGGATCAGCATGGATGCGGCCGGCGACTCCACCCGGGCCGTCGCACTCCCCGGCGCATTCTCTGTATCATGCCTGCCCACCCTCACTTAGGACAGAAGATTAGCAAACTCGCCGAAGGAGTCAAGCGCTCTCTTTTCACGAGCCGAACTTCGGGATAGTCTGCGCGGGTGCCGGCAACGATCGTCGTAAGCCCTGATATACCCGCAACGCACGACCTGCGAAGCCTCGCGTTCGACGCGTTCTTCTCGGATTCGGGCGAGGTCGCGGCGATGTCGCGCAGTTCGAACACCGTCGCCCTCCGGCTCGCCGGCGTGGACCTCCACGTGAAGCGCTACCGGTACTCGCGCCGGCAGGCCTTCCGCGGCTGCCTCCGCAACACCTTTCTCGGCCCGTCCCGCGTCCGGGCGGAGTTCGAGATGGCGCGGCGCCTGCGCGGGCGACTCGGCGACGTCACGCCGGCCGCGGCGGCCTTCGGCGAGGAGCGCCGCGCCGGTTTCCTGCGCCGGGCGTTTTTCGCGACGGAGACGATTGCGGACGCGGCGCCGGTCGGATCGGAAGCCTCCGCCCACGCCCTCGGATCGTTTCTCCGGCGCCTCCACGCGGCCGGGTTTTCCCACGGACGCCTCTACGCGCGGAACCTCCTCGCGACGCCGGACGGCACGCTGCGCATCGTCGATCTCGATCGAACGACGTTCCGGCTTCGGCCGGTCCGCGGGCCTCGGGCGGCGAGGGACCTCGCGCACCTCCTGGTCTCGATCGAGGGGCTCGACGGCGCCGCGCTCCTCGACGCGTACGGAGCGCCGTCGCTGGCGACGGAGGTGGAACGCGCGCGGGTGGCGGCGACCGCGGGACTCGCGAGGCGGTCGGGCCCGCCCCACGTCACGACCTAGCAGGCCGTCGCACGCGGCCTTTTCATGCTGGGGAACCCGCTACGCCGACGGCCGGCTAGAGCAGCCCGTACTTCTCCATCTTCTTGCGGAGCCAGACGCGGCTGATGCCGAGGTTCTTCGCGGCCTGGGTCTGGTTGCCGCCGGTCTCGTCGAGGGCGCGGACGATGATCGACTTCTCCGTCGCCTCCATCGTCTCCTTCAGCGTCCCCTTCTGCGGAACGAGCGTCGGCTCCTTCCCGGCGCGCTCGCCCTGGATGTGGGGCGAGAGGTCTTCGGCGACGACTTCCTCGTCGGAGAGGGCGATGACCTTCTTCATCTCGTTCTGGAGTTCGCGGACGTTGCCCGGCCAGTCGTAGGCGGTGAGGAGCGCCATCGCCTCCTGGTCGATCTCCTTCGGCGGCGTCCCCATCTCCTCGGAGGTCTGCGTGGCGAACGCATCGGCGAGGAGCGGGATGTCCTCCCGGCGCTCCTTGAGAGTCGGGAGGTGCACCGCGATCACGTTGATCCGGTAGAAGAGGTCCTCGCGGAACTTCTTCTCCATCATCAGCTGACGGAGGTCGCGGTTCGTCGCACAGACGAGCCGGACGTCGACCTTCACCGTCTTCTTCCCCCCCACCGGCCGGACTTCGCCCTGCTGCAGAACGCGCAGCAGCTTCTTCTGCATGTCGAAGTCCATGTCCCCGATCTCGTCGAGGAACAGCGTGCCGCGGTCGGCCTGCTCGAAGTAGCCGGTCTTGTCGGTGTTCGCGCCGGTGAAGGCGCCCTTGACGTACCCGAAGAACTCCGACTCGAGGAGGCTGTCGGGGACCGCGCCCGCGTTGACCGGCACGAACTCGCCCGTGTCCTTCCGGGGCCCCTTGAAATGGATCGCGCGCGCGACGAGTTCCTTCCCCGTCCCCGACTCGCCCTGGATGAGCACCGGCACCTCGGTGTCGATGATCTTGTCGAGGAGGAGGAAGACTTCCTTCATGCGGGAGGACGTCCCGATGATCTCCGAGTAGTCGTAGCGGTAGCTCGTCTCGTCCAGGACCTGCTTCACACGCTTCAGCTCGGAGTCCTGGATCTCCAGCTTCTCGGTGAGCTTCGCCTGCTTCTGCAGGTTCTGGATCGCGATGGCGGCCTGGTCCGAAAGGGCCAGGAGCGTGTCCACGTCGTCCTGCGTGAAGACCGCCTTCTGGGCGGGGTTGTCGAGGTAGAGAGCGCCGATCGTCGCGCCCCGGCTCTCGAAGGGCACGGAGACGATCGACATCAGCCGCAGGTTGTCGACGGATTTGAACTTGGAGAGGCGCTCGTCCTCGCTGGCGTTGTCGGTGAGGACCGGCTCGCCGCCGGCCATCACCTGCTTGACGATGGACCGGGAGACCTTGAGCTCCGGATCGTCGACCTCCTTGCGCCGGAAGTTCCGCGCGACCTGGAAGCCGATCTGGTCGCCGTCCATGAGGATGAGGAAGCCGCGCTCCGCCCCCGTCAACTCCACGGCCGTGTCCATGATGAATCGGAGGAGCTTCGCGAGGTCGGTCTCGCTGTTGAGCCGCTTGTTGATCTCGAGCAGTCGGTGAAGGTCTTCAGGCTTCATCTCGTCCTGGCCCGGGAAGAGGCCCGTCTCCGGCGCCTCTTCATCCGGCTTCTCCTTCCGGATCCGTTCTTCGAGATCCTGCAGTTCGACCCGCCGTGGGTCCCGCCGGTAGACCGCCGCCAGCTCGTCGGGGAGCGTGGCCGCGATCGCCCCGGTGAGGTCCAGGGCCTCCGACACGTCGAGGGCCGCCGGCCCGAACTCGCCCGCGGCGAGTCGTCGGCGCGCCCGCGTCGTCAGACCCCGGGACAGGGCTTCGGGGCGATTCCGCTCCCGGGCCCGTTCGATGTACGTTTCGACGTCGATCCGGGATCCGCCGTCCGGCGTATCCGCCGAATGCGACCCTCCCGAACCCAGTTCTCCGCGGACGAGGCGGCAGTCCGTATCCAGCGATTCGGACCGCGCGCGCTTTGCCTCGGAGAACGCCTTCGCGACGGAAAGGAGCGCCCGCCCCTTCCTGCCCTCCGACCGGTGGACGAAAGCCAGTTCGAGCAGGCTCTCGACACGGCCCTCCCCCCTATCGATTTCGACCGCCCGTGTCAACCTTCTCCGGGCGTCGGCGAATTCGCCCCTGAGTCGGAAAAGCCTTCCGGACAGGAGGTTTACGCGCGCCAGGACCACGCGGTGGCCGTGCGCCTCCGCCGAGGCCTCCGCCCGGGAGAGCAGGTCCTCCGCGCGGTCGAAAACGCCGATCCGGAGCATCATGTCGCCCAGGTGGGTGCGGAAGAACCCGGAGCCGTAGGCGTTCCCGATCCGCTCGAAGTGGCGGATCGCGCGCTCGTAGTAGGCGACGGCCAGCCCCCAGTGGCCGCGGAGGCGGTGCATCGAGCCGATGTTTCCGAACGACATCGCGATCGCGAACGGGTCGCCGATCCGGCGGCGGAGGCCCAGGCTGCGCCGGTGGTAGTACTCCGCGCGCCGGACGTCGCCGCGCTCCGCGTGGATGTTCCCCATGTTGTTGTAGATGAGAGCGATCATCGGGAGGTTTACGAGGCCTTCCGCGATCCGCAGGGAGCGCGCGAAGTACCCGAGCGCCCGGTCCAGTTCCCCCCACGCGTTCATCAGCGTCCCCAGGTTCAGGAGGGAGGACGCGGCGCCGGCCTCGAAGTCGATCGACTCGGAGATCCGGAGGGACCGGAGGTGGAGGTTCAGGGCCTTCCGGCGGTCGCCGAGCAGCATGTGGACGTTGCCGAGGAGGTTCAGCAGCGACGCCGTCTCCGCGGTGTGCTCCCCGCGCGCGAGGCGGAGTCCCTCCCGCACCGCGAGGATGGCGGCCTCGTATTCTCCCCGCTGCTTCTCCACCGCGCCGAGCAGCCGGAGCAGCGCGATGCGCTCTCCCTGTTCGTCGGCGGGCAGGAACTTCAGGCCCTCCCGGACGCTCTCGTGGGCGCCCTCGTAGTCGCCGGTCCGCTCGAGCACTTCGGCCAGGCGCCGGTGACGCGAGGCCCGGAGTCCCCGATCCTCCTCCCCGTCGATCGCGTTCAGGTAGGCCGCGGCGGCGAGTTCGAGGCGTCCGCCCCCGGCGTGGGCGTCCCCGAGCGCCTCCAGGAGATCGGGGCGGCGCGGGTCCTCCCTCTCCAGTCGGGCGACGGCGCGCCCGTAGTAGATGGCGGCCTGGTCGAATCGCCCCGCGGCCGACATCCGGCGGGCGGCGGCGAGAGCGTAGAGCAGCGCCTTCCGGCGGTCCTCGCCGAGCGAGTAGTGATGCGCAACCTTCTCCGGCCGCAGTCCCGCCTCGATGCCGATCTCCTCGAGGACCTCCCCGATCCGGGAGTGGATCCGGCGCAGCTCGTCGGGCCGGGAGCGCTCCAGAAGGAACTGGGCGACCATCGTGTGCCGGAAGCCGACGACGCCGTCCCCGCCCGGGTCGACGAGGTACTGGCGACGGAGGAGATCCGTGACGAGGGACGACGCCCCCGGAAGCGCCCCGTCCACCACGGAGACGGGGACCGGCTCGCCGTAGGCGGCGACGACGCGGAGGACGTTCTTCTCCCCGGCGGGCAGGGCCGTGACGCGGGACTGGATGACCTTCGCGACGTTGTCCGGGATCCGGAGCCGCGCCAGGCCGCGCACGCGCCAACGGTCGCCCCGGTAGTAGATCGTGCCCTCCTCGACGAGGCTCTTCAGCAGCTCTTCGAGGACGAAGGGGCTCCCGCCGCTTCTCGTGTAGAGGCGGTCGATCAGGCGGGCCGGAGGGTCCGGCATTCCCAGCGTCGTGCTCACGTATTCCGCGACCTCCCCGCGGGTGAACGACGGAAGCGGCACCGGGAGGAGGAGGGACTCGTCGCCCAGGTCCTCCAGCAGCGCCCGGAGCTCCTCGGAGGTCACCTCCGCGTCCCGCAGCGACAGCACGACGAGCAGCGGCGGGCAGAACTCCCCCGCCAGGCAGACGGAGCGCGCGAGGTACCCGATCAGGTTCAGCACTTCGGGGGTCGCGAACTGGATCTCCTCGATCGCGAGGACGTAGCCGCGGCGGCCCTGGGCGGCCTCGCGGAAGAAGACCGCGATCTCCTCGAGCCACCGCACCCGGTCCTCGGGCCCGGCGAGGGGCCCGGGCGGCTCCCCTCCGAGATCGGGCAGGATGCGCGAGAGCGCGGGGCGGGCGTCGGCGGCGCGGCGGGAGTCCTCGCCGACGCGGGCGAGCAGCGCACGAAGGAGGGGAACGAGGGAGGCGTACGCGGCCTCCTCTCCCTGGTAGCACGTCGCGGAGAAGACGTCGACGCCCTCCCGCTGACAGCGGTCCTTGAACTCCTCCAGGAGGCGGTGCTTGCCGATCCCCGGCTCTCCCCGCACGAGGACGACGCGGCGGGAGCGTTCCCGCCCGTCGGCCAGCACGGTGGAGCGCAGCTCCGTCGCGAGCGTCCCGAGTTCCACCTCCCGGCCCACGAACCGCCCCCCGGCGAGGTTGGCGCGGAGCGTCTCCTCCGTGTCCTGCGGCACATCCCGCCCGGACCTCTCGGCCAGGATCTCGAGCGCGCGCACGGCGGAGGCGGGCCGCCGATCCGGGTCGCGCCGGAGGAGCCGCTCGAGGAAGTGGTCGAACGGTTCGGCGAGCGCCGCGATCTGCGCCGCCTCGAACTCGGGCAGGAGATCTTCGCCGCGCTCCGGGAGGAGCCCGGTCAGCGCCTGGTAGAGCACGACGCCGAGCGAGTAGAGGTCGGCCCGCCGGTCGACGGGACGCCCCTCGAGCGTCTCCGGCGCCACGTAAGGCAACGTCCCCCGCAGGCGACCCTCGGCGGACCTCTCCCCCTCGCGCACGGCGAGGCCGAAGTCGAGAATCTTCGGCTCCCGCGCCGCCGTCACCAGGATGTTCCCGGGCTTGAGGTCGTGGTGGACGAAGCCGCGCCGGTGGATGTGCGACAGCGCCCGCAGGATGGCGGCGGTCAGGTCGACGAGTTCCCCCGGCTCGAGTTGGGCGGCGGCCGCGGTGAACTCGACGCCCTCCACGTACTCCGACGTGGTGAATGGCTCCCCGCTCTCGGGCAGGATCCCCCGGTCGAAGACGCGGACGAGCCCCGGGTGGGAAAGCTCCCGCAGCGCGAGGAACTCGTCCTGCATCGCGCGGGCGGCTCCCTGGTCGGAGAGGACCTTGAGGGCGAGCGGCCCGGTGCCGGTGTACCGGTCCCGGGCGAGCCAGACGCGGCCCTCGCCACCCGATCCGATCGGGCCGAGGATCTGGAACCGCCGGGTCTCGGGCGCGCTCATGCCCTCATTCTTCCCCGCTCCGACGGGCGTCGCAAGCCGGGCGCGCAAATTTAGTTGCAGCGTCCGTCGAGGGCCGGAGAATCAAGGAATCATGAGCGAACGCGTGATCGACAACCCGGTAGTGAAGCGCAACCTCCTCTACTCGACGAAGGCGTCGGACGGCGACCTGAACGCCGCGGCGGGCCGATTCATCGAGCGCGAGCGCTACGGCGAGGCCCTGGAGTTCCTCGAGCGCACCCGGGACGCCGCGCTCCTCGGGAAGATCCGGGAGGAGGCCGCCCGGCACGGCGACACGTTCCTGCTCCTGCGCGTCGAGAAGCTCTCCGGTGAGGCGATCCCGGCCGACGAGTGGCGCGCGGTCGCCGGCACGGCGGAGTCGCACGGGAAGTACTACGACGCGTACCGCGCCCTCGGGAAGGCCGGCGACGAGGAGGCCGCGGAGGCGATTCGCGAGGAGCACATGCCGGAGTACGAGCCCTTCCGCCCCGAGGGCAAGTAGCGCCGACCGCGTCTCCTCCATACGGAGTCAGGGCAAAACGCGCACATTGGGGTCAGACCCCAGAGCACCGCTCACTTCAGGAACACCTGCGCCACGTAGATCGTCCCGTCCGGCGCCACCGCCGCCCCGATACCCGTGAAACGGTAGTTCACGCCCCGCTCGTCCAGGAGGACACGGCGGTGCGGCGGGCTGTCCAGCCACCCCCGGATCGCCAGCGGAGCGGGGTCGTTCGAGTGGCGGATCCGCGCCAGGTTCTCCCCCAGCGCCCGGAACCGGATGTGGCGCGCGCGCTCGCCCGGGCCGTGGCCTTCCGGCGAGGTGTGCGAGAAGTAGGTCCGGGCCGCCATGTCCATCGCGTGGCCCCGGGCGACCTCCTTCAGGTCATCGCGGGAGACGAGGACGGGTGCGCCGGCGGCCTCGCGGAGGCGGTTGGCCAGGGAATAGACCTCCGACTCGAGGTCGGCGTCGATCCGCGAGGAAGACCGCGCTTCCAGCGGCGCGGGGTCGGCGACGAAGACGGCATGCGCCGGCAGGGAATCCGCGGACAGGGAGTCCACGCCTGCCACCGTGGCGTCCGGCGTCGAGACGCATCCCGAGGCGAGCAGCAGTGCCGCCGCCGCGAGCGCGATTCCTGTCTGTGTAGCGCGCATCGGTCAGGATCACATCGGCCGATCCGGGGATCGACTGAACCGACTTGTGAGCCGGCTCATGAATCGGCAAGCGGCTCAGCGGGGCGCGGCGATCCGACGCGCGCGGTCCCGAAGGACCGTCATCCTCTGCCGGAGGTCCGCGGGAAGCCGCCCAGCTTCCTCGAGGGCCCGATCCAGCAGGCGCGCCGCCTCCGCGGCCTCGCCCTGTCTCATCAGCACCAGCGCGAGGTTATACACGATTTTCGCCGCCTGGAGGTCCATCGATCGAGAATGTGACAAGGCCGCAGTGAGTGCTTCGCGCGCTTCCGGCAGGCGTCCGGCCTGGACCAGGGCGGCCCCGAAGTTCTTCAGGAGGTAGCGATTCGCCGGAGCATGACGGAGTCCCTCGCGGTAGGCGTCGAGTTCCGCGGCGCGGTCTCCGGCGCGGGAGTGCGCCAGGCCGAGCCGGTTCCAGGCGTCTGCGTTCGCGGGGTAGTTCGAGGCCTTCAACACGTCCCGGTTCATCGAGAAGTCGTCGCGCCAGGCCGCCTCGCGGTGCCAGGTCAGGACGCAGAGCGCGGCGAGGAGGACGGCGCCCGCGGGGACGCGGAACCGCGGGAGCGCGACGAGGCCCGCTCCGAGCAGCAGCGCGATCCCGGCGGACGGCAGGTAGAGGAAGCGGTCCGCCATGACGGCGCCGATGCGGATCGCCTGGGCGACCGGGATCAGGGCGAGGAAGAACCAGAGGAGGCCGACGGAGAGCAGCGGCGCCCGGCGGCCCGCGAGGACCGCCGCGACGACGATGACGGGCACGGCGGCGGCCGCGAGGAAGACGAGGGGATCGGCGGCGATGGGGACGAGGTTCCCGCTGTCGAAGACCGGGTCTGCCGAGTAGTCCGCGCACAGTCCGGCCGGCAGGAAGGCGGTCCAGAGCATCCGGAAGGAGAGCGCCCCCGCCACCACGACCGAGGCGAAGACCTGCGGCTCCTTCCACGTCACGCCGGGCCCGGAGGGGAACACGCTGCCCATCGCGTCCGCCCGCACCGAGAGGTAGACGAGCGCCGCGATCGCGTACGCGCCATAGCGTCCCACCGTCGCGGGTTCGAGCCAGCGCCGGGGCCTGCGTTCGTGGAAGCGCCACTCGATCAGGAGGATCAGCAGCGGCACCGGCGCGGCGGCGAGTTTCCCGAACAGGGCGAGCAGCCAGGCGAGGACGGCGAGCCCGTGGAGCCACGGCCGGCGGCGGCCGGAGAGGTGGAGATGGATCGCCGCGAAGCCGAGGACGGCGGCGAGGAGATCGCCCCGACCTACGATCCAGGC
>JBDLIY010000016.1:0-19608 GCA_039714635.1 Planctomycetota bacterium | reverse complement strand
AGCGGAGCCGGAAGAGCCCGTCGTCCCCGATCCCTCGAATGAGGAAACCACGGAGTAGCGTCGGGAATCAGAGAAGGCCGACCCGAAACAGGGCCGGCCTTCTCTCCCCCCGTCTTCGGCGCTCAGTCGTCCTGGCTGAGTCCCTGCCTCGTCGAGACCTTGTGAAGCAGCTTCCGGCAGCACTCGCAGACGAGCGTGTCGCCCACCTCGAAGAACCTCTTCGTCTGCAAGCAGGTCGTGCAGTAGCGGTTTTGCGCGCGGCTTCTCATCGTTCACCTCCTGCGCTTCGCCGACTCAACCTCGGCCGGACAACTGGCCATACTATCAATATCGATAGAAGCAACAGCCGTGCCACTGTCCGCCCTACCCGGTGTGACGTCCCCGCGAGCGCGCGCCCAACTGATTGAAGTAAAAGAGCTTACCTCTTCTTCCACCGACCTTCCGACTGCCGGAGGGAGTCCCCGCCCCCACCCCCGAACTTGAGAACAGCGCTTTACACCTGTCCTCATTTCGACAACGTCCGGAGGCGACCGGCGTGACTCCTCTCTCCTATCGAAAGGAAAACGGTCCGATCTTTAACCGCAAGCCGCTCCCCGGCGGAATCGTCTATCATTTCGAGATGGACGACAACGACACTTGCTGCAGCCCGCGACCGGAAGGGGCCACCGGAATCCCGGCCCGGCCGTGTCCGATCCGGCCTCTTCGACCGTGGCTGCAGGGGGCTGACGGATGTTCCTGCGCAGGTTGAGATGGACTTGATCATGCTCGGGTGCTGGTCCTGCGACGCGCTCATCTCCCAGGCGAGCCTCGAGTACGACGCGGTCCTCGTCCCGCGGTCGGCGAGCCGGGGCGGCCCGGTCCTCGTGATCCGCTGCTCCGAGTGCGGCCTCGACAACGTGGCGGAGCGGAACCGGGCCGGCGAGTTCCTCCTCATCCCCCCCTCCCTCGCGAACCTGGCGCAGTCGAACGTGCGCGGGTCCGACGTCGCCCGGGCCCGGAAGTGGGGGCGCGACCACGCGATCGAACGGGCGGAGTTCCTGGCGCGCGAGCGGCCCGCGATGTCATCCCCGGCTGCGGAGGCGGGGGAAGTCGCGGACGACTCCGGAGACGAGCCGAAAACGGAGAGTCCGCCCCGGCGCGCGCCGGTGACCGACATCGATTCGATCTTCGCGGCGTACGAGGTGATGGGGCTCGAGGTCACCGCGACGCCCGACGAGATCCGGAAGCGCTACCGTGAACTCAGCAAGAAGTGCCATCCGGACCGGGTCGCGGACCTGGACGAGGAGATCCGCCGGGCGGCGGAGCGGCGCTTCGGGGAAGTCCGGAAGGCCTACGACCTCCTGATCGGCGACTGAAAACGGTCGCCGGGCGCGACGTGGTAGCCGTTCGCGAATTCCGCCGCCGTCTGCTCGCGCTTGCCGGCGGGCTTCAGCGAGAGAATCGAGAGCGTCCCCCGCCCCGTCTGGACGACGATCGCGTCGTTCGTCACCTCGATCACCTCGCCGGGCCCGCGGAACGGATCCTCGGCCGCGCCGGGCCGCGTGCGGACCAGCGTCACCGGCATCTCCTTCGACCGTTTCGCCCCGGCGAAGACGGCCTGCGCGCCGGGCCACGAGTACATCGCACGGACGTGGTTCACGATCTCGTCGGCGGGCCGGGCAAAGTCCGTGTCGCCGTCGGCCTTCGCGAGCATCGGCGCGAACGTGGCCCGGTCGTGGTCCTGCGGCGTCTCCGTCGCCGTGCCGGCGGCCAGCCGCTCCAGGGCCTCGAGGGTGAGGTCCGCCCCGACGTCGGCCAGGCGCGCCTCCAACTCGTCCGTCGTCTCACCGTCCTCGATGTCGGTCTCGCGGGCAAAGAGCACCGGACCGGCGTCGAGCTTCTTCACGACCCGCTGGATCGTCACCCCGGTCGTCGTCTGTCCCGCCGCGATCGCCGCGGCGACGGGGGCGGCGCCGCGGTACTCGGGCAGGAGCGAGAAGTGGAGGTTCAGCGGCAGGAGCCGCGGCACGTCGAGCACGGACTGCTTGAGGATCCGACCGTAGGCCACGATGAGCAACACGTCGGCCTCGCAGGATCGGAGCCGGTCGACGCTGTCCAGGGAGTTCACGTTCTCCGGGGAGAAGACGGCGAGGCCGAGTTCCTCGGCCGCGAGCTTCACGGGACAGGCGGAGAGCGTCTTGCCGCGACCCTTCCGGCGGTCGGGGCGCGTGACCACGAGGGGCACGTCGTGGCCGGCGGCGCGGATCGCGCGCAGTGTGGGCACGGCGGCGTCGGGAGTCCCCATGAAGAGGACGCGAAGGACGGGATCGTCACTCACTTGAGCTTCTCGATCTCCTTCTTCGCTTCCTCGGCCCAGGGCGTCCCCGGGTACTTGTCGATGACCTTCCTGAACTCGGCTTTCGCCTTGTCGGTCATCCCGTTCGTGGCGTAGTTGCGGCCCATGCGGAGGCAGCGCTCGGAGAACTTCTCCGCCTCCGCGGCCTCGATCTTCTTCGCGATCTCCGGGTCCCCCTCCAGCTCGGCGACCCGGGCGGTGGCCGTCTCCGCCGCCTTCGTGCCCCTGTACTTCCGGGCGATGCTCTTCAGCGCGGCGATGGCCCTCGTGTACTCGCCCGCTTCGACCAGCTCCTCGGCGTCGGCGATCTTCGCGGTCGCCTCCTTCTCCTTCTTCAGCTTCCCGAGCAGCTTCTTCACGTCCTTGCGCTTCTTCAGCTCGGAGAGCTTCTTCCTCGCCTCTCTCGCCGTCTCGGTGCCGGCGTAGTTCTCGATGACGGCCTCGAGGGCGATCATCGCGGCCAGCGGGTCCTCGTCCACCTTCGCCAGCGCCTCCTCCAGCTCACCCTTCGCGACGGAGTCGATCTCGTCGAGGTTCTTCTGCGCCTGGTCGGCGAGCGCGGACAGCTTGTTCGCCTCGATCACTTCGCCGTAGAGCTTCGAGGCCTTCTTCAGGTCGCCCTTCTTCTTCGCCGCGTCGGCGTCGGCGAGGATCTTCTTCAGCTTCTCGTACTGCGCCGTCGTGAGGGGCTTGCCGAGTTTCGCCACGAGTTCGTTCATCACCGCCGCGAGCGCGGGGCCGGGGACGACGTCGAAGCCGCCCTCGACGGTGCCGTTCACGACCTCCGCGATGAACTCGTTCTTGCCGTCGATGAACATGTTGTAGGGCATGCGGACGGCGTTGGTGGAGTCGGTGTTCCGCGTGTGGTTCTGCCGGATCTCCCGGTAGCAGATCTGCGACTGCTCGCAGGTGATCGTCGGCGCCGCGGCGCAGCGCTTCACCTTCTTCCCGTCGATTTCCACCGTGACGGTGGCGCGAATCGTGGGGTTGGCGAAGATGCAGACGAAGTTCTTGCTGGCCTTCACGAACGCCGGGTCCTTGTAGGCCTCGATCTGGGCGTCGTTCGACGCCTCGTCGGCCAGGGTCATGCCGACGAAGATGAGCGCGCCGCGCTCCTTCGCCTGCTTGAGCGCCTCCTTGACGGAGGGCACCCACTGGACCCCGTCCTGCGCCAGCGCCGCCGGGGCGAGGACGACGAGGAAGATGGTGACGGCGACAGCGAGAGTCAGGGATTTCACGGGACACCTCCTCGAGCGCTCGAACCCGGACCGCGAGGACATGATAGCGGCTGACCCGTCCCGTGGGGACCGGGAAAGGCCCTTCACTCCGCCGCTTCGGGCTCCGCCTCCCGGCGCTCCACCAGGATCGGGGCGAACGGCTCTTCCTGGACCGCGCGGATGCGGCGCTGCTTGATCAGCTCCAGCAGCGCGACGAAGAGGCCGGCGATCAGGTGGCGCTGCGGCTCCTTCGGGAACAGCTCGCGGAAGGGGATGCGGTCGCGGATGCCGATCGTGTCGAGGATCTCGTCCATGTGGACCTCGACCGGGGTGTCGTCGTAGACGATCTCCCGTTCCTTCGGCACGCCCACCTCGTCCATCAGGCGCTGGAACGCGACCGCGAGGTCCCAGACCGAGACGTCCGCCACCGGGACCTCGTCCGGCGCCGGGCCGGGCAGGTCGGGGCCGCGCGCGGCGGCGAAGCGGTGCTCCCACTCCGCCGACTTCGCCTTCAGCTCCTCGGAAGCCTCCTTGAAGCGGCGGTACTCGAGCAGCATCTGCACCAGCTCGAAGCGCGGGTCCAGCTCCTCGTCCTCGAGCGGGTCGTCCCGCGGCAGCAGCGAGCGCGACTTGATCTGCATCATGAGCGAGGCGATGACGAGGAACTCGCCCGCCTGGTCGAGATCGAGAGACTCCATCTGGTGGAGGATCTCGAGGTATCGCTCGAGGATGCGGGCGATGGGGATGTCGTGGACGTCCACCTCCTCCTCGCGGATGAGGTAGAGGAGGAGATCGAGGGGCCCGGAGTACTTCTCGAGTTCCACGCGGTGGTCTTTGCCGATCGACACGCGCGAAGGATAGCCCCTGTTTCGGGGCGGCCACACGGTTTTCGCCGGGCCGGAAGCCTGTCTACAATGGCCACATGCCGCTGCGGTCGAAAGTCATCATCTACGGCGTCGTGATGCTCATCCTCGTGACGGGCCTCTCCATCGGCTCCTACCTGGCACTGTCGGCCGCGTCCCGCGAGGCCGAGCTGGCGCGGGAGGAACTCGAGAAGCTGACCATGGTCGAGTGGCTCAAGGACCACTGCATCTCCCTCGGCCCCGTCCCGAGCCCGGAGGAGTGCCGGGAGGCGCGCTCGACCCTCGGCGACCTGACGACGCGGCCGTGGACCGAGCCCCAGCTCGAGCACCTCTCCCGGATCCTGAAGCTCTCGGAGGGCCTGGAGCAGGGCATGGCCGTCGAGGAGCTCGCGGCGCTGCATCGCGCCGTCTCCGACTTCGAGCGCTCCGTGATCGGGCAGGTCGAGCGCGACCTCCGCCGGGCCGAGCGGCCCGCCCACCGCCGGGCGGTGCGCCTTCTCGTCGCCGCCGCCCTCGTCGCCGTCGGCGGCGCGGCGTCCTTCGCCGGGCTCTACTCCCGTCTCATGCGCGAGCGCCGCGCCCTGGAGGCCCGCGTGGCCCGCTCCGAGAAGCTGGCCGCGCTGGGGACGATGGCCGCCGGGCTCGCCCACGAGATCAACAACCCCCTCGCGGCGATCTCGATGTCCGCCGAGGTGCTGGCGGATCGCCAGGAGCCCGGCTCCGAGGACGGCGCCTTCCTCCTGGCGATCCAGGAGGAGGCGGACCGCTGCCGCGGCATCACGAGCGACCTGACCGACCTCGCCCGCGGCGGCACGATCGACCGCGAGCCGGTGGACGTCGGGGAACTCCTCGGGGAGTCGATGCGGATCCTGGCCCGGGGCGGCCGGGAGAAGGGCATCCGGACCGCCGTGGCCGACGGTCTCCCCCTGATCAGCGCGGATCGCGGCAAACTGTTGCAGGTTCTCGTGAATCTCCTCACCAACAGCGTCGAGGCCTCCGGGGAGGACGTCGACGTCCTCCTCACCGCGAAGAAGGCGGATCGGCGGATCCGCATCCAGGTGAGGGACCGCGGCCGCGGCATCCCGGAGGGCCGCATGGATCGGATCTTCGAGCCGTTCTACACCGACAAGCGGCGCGGCGTCGGCCTGGGCCTCACCCTCTGCCACCGGATCGCGGAGTTGCACGGCGGAACGCTCTCCGCGGCGAGTCCGGGCCAGGAGCGCGGCGCCACGTTCACGCTGGAACTCCCACTCGACGGAATGGCCATCGACGGAGCGGCGGATGGAGCCTGAAGCGATCTCGATCCTGGTGGTGGACGACGAGGCCCGGATCCGGGAGTTCGTGACCTCGGAACTCACGCGGCGCGGCTTCGCCGTGGAGGAGGCCGAGTCCGGCGAGGAGGCGCTCGACCGGACGGCCCAGCGCGAGTTCGACGTCGTCCTGATGGACCTCCGGCTCCCGGGCATGACCGGGCTCGAGGCGCTCCGCGTCATCCGGCAGGGCGAGCCGGCCCCGGAGGTCATCATCATCACCGGCCACGGCGCGATCGACACGGCGATCGAGGCGATCCGGCTGGGCGCCTACCACTACGTCACGAAGCCGTTCAAGCTGCGCGAGCTCGAGATCCACATCCGGAAGGCCGGTGAGAGGGCCGCCCTGGAGCGGAAGAGCCGGCGCCTGTCCCGCCTCGTCCTCGCGGACGACCCGGAGTGGACGATCGTCGGTGACAGCCCGGCGGTCCGGGAGATCCTTCGACTCATCGAGAAGATGGCGCCGACGGACTCGACGGTCCTCATCACCGGCGAGTCCGGCACCGGGAAAGAGCTGGTGGCCCGCCGGCTGCACCACCTGAGCGCGCGCCGCGAGGCGCCGTTCGTGGCGGTGAACTGCAGCACGTTCCAGGAGACGCTGCTGGAGACGGAGCTGTTCGGCCACGAGAAGGGCGCGTTCACCGGCGCGTACGAGATGCGCGAGGGGTTGTTCGAGGTGGCGGACGGCGGGACGCTCTTCCTCGACGAGATCGCCGAGATGGCGCCGAAGCTCCAGGTGAAGGTGCTCCGGGCCCTGCAGGACGGGGAGATCCGCCGCGTCGGTTCCGACCGCCCGATCCGCGTGGACGTCCGGATCCTCGCCGCCACGAACGTGGACCTCGACGAGGCGGTGGCCGGCGGCCGGTTCCGGGAGGACCTCTTCTACCGGTTGAACGTCCTGGCCGTGCCCGTCCCGCCGCTGCGGGAGCGGCCCGGCGACGTCGAGGCGCTCGTGCGCCACTTCCTCTCGACGATCTCGGTACCCGGGAAGGGTCCCTTCACGATCACCGACCGCGCCCTCGACGCGCTGGCGCGCTACGGCTGGCCGGGGAACGTCCGCGAGCTGAAGAACACCGTGGAGCGCATGAAGATCCTCTCCGACGGCGGCGAGGTGGACCTCGACGACGTGCCGCGGGAGGTCCTCGGGGTCGAGTCGCCCGACGAGATCGAGGCGACGGACCCGGAGACGCCGCTGGCCGACGTGGAGCGCCGCCACATCCTCAACGTGCTGCGCCACGCGGACAACAACCGGACGCGGGCGGCGCGGGTGCTCGGGATCTCGACCCGGACCCTCTACAACAAGCTCGGTGAGTACGACCGCGACGGCGTGCTGCCGCCGGACCTCCGGCGGTAATTTTGCGGGGCGGAACGCGGACTCCGCCGCATACGATATCCGCATGTCCGACGACGATCTGACCTACGCAAGGGAAGTCCTGGCGACCGAGGCCACGGCCATCCGCGCCGTCGAGGAGCGCCTCGGCGATTCGTTCCTGAAAGCTCTCGAACTCGTCACCGGCTGCGAAGGCCAGATCGTGGTCACGGGCGTCGGCAAGTCCGGGATCGTGGGACAGAAGATCTCGGCCACCCTCGCGTCCACGGGAATGCCGTCCTTCCACGTCCACGCCGCGGAGGCGGTCCACGGCGACCTCGGCCGCATCCGGGCCAAGGACGTCGTGATCGCGCTCTCCTTCTCCGGCGAGACGGAGGAGGTGGTGCGCCTGATCCCGCTCCTGCGCCGGATGGGCACGCCGCTCATCGCGCTGACGGGCAGCCCGGAGAGCCGCCTGGGCCGGGAGGCCGACGTCGTCCTGTCGCTCGGCCCGGTGGTGGAGGCCTGCCCGATGGGCCTGGCCCCCACGTCCTCCACGACGGCCTCGATGGCCCTCGGCGACGCCCTCGCTCTCGCCGCGTCCCGCCGCAAGCACTTCTCCCGCGAGGAGTACGCGCTCTTCCACCGGGGCGGCGCTCTCGGCCGGAAGCTGCTGCGGGTCGGGGAGATCCTCCGGACGGGAGAGGACCTTCCGGCGGTCACCGCGAAAACGACGGTGCGGGAGACGCTCGGGCACGTGTCGGGGCCGGAGGGCCGGACTTCGGCCGCCCTCGTCCTGGACGACGCCGGCGCCCTCGTGGGGATCTTCACGGACGGCGACCTCCGCCGGCATATCCAGCGGGACGCGGCGTTCCTCGACGGCCCGATCGACGCCGTGATGATCGAGAACCCCAAGACGCTGACCGTCGACACGCTCGTGGCGGACGCCCAGAAGCTGATGAAGGAGTACCGGATCGACGAGGTGCCGGTCGTGGACGCCGCCGGCCGGCCGATCGGCGTGCTGGACGTGCAGGATCTCCTGGAGGTCGGTTTTGCCCTCTGATCTCGACGACCACTTCGCGCGGATCGGCCTCGTCGCCTTCGACGTCGACGGCACCCTGACGGACGGACGGATCCTCATGGACGGCAACGGGATGGACTCCGTCGCGTTCCACGTCGCCGACGGCCTGGCGATCCGGGTCCTCCTCGAGAGCGGCATCCCCGTCGCGTTCATCTCCGGCCGGAGATCGCAGGCCGCGCTCGCCCGCGCTCAGAAGATCGGGGTGAAGCACGCCCACACCGGGGTGAAGGACAAGCCGGCCCTGCTGCGGAAGATCGCGGAGGAGGAGGGCGTCGAACTCGAAAACGTCCTCTTCGCGGGCGACGACCTCCCGGACCTCACGGTGCTCGACATCGTGGGACTGCCCGTCGCGACGGCGGACGCGTTTCCGGAGGTCAAGGCCCGGGCGCGGTTCGTGACGGAGCACGCCGGCGGAACCGGCGTGGCACGCGAACTGGCGGAGCGGCTGCTGAAATCCCGCGGCGCCTGGGACCGGGCCATCGCCCGCTTCACGGAACCTCCCGCATGATCTCCCCCGGCCCCGCCCGTTTCGCCATCGTCTTCATCGTCACACTCATCGTCGGCATCGGCGTCCTCCTCCTCGTCTTCGGCGTAGAGCCCGTCACGCCCCGGAAGGGGATCCGGATCCCGACGATCACCGGCCGCCGCTCGGGCGGCAGGATCGACGCGCCGGTGCCCGGCCTGCCCGCCGTCCGCCGCTCGGAGGGCGCCGAGTACAGCAGCTACCAGACCGTCACCTTCCCCGGAGCGGATGGTGAGGAGGAGGAGTCGTTCGAGTTCCTCGCCGCGTATCTCCGGCTGGAGAAGGCGCTGCCGATGGAGCTGACGGCCGAGGGCGTGACCGTCCTGATCTTCCCCGTGCCGGAGACGATCGAGACGGCCCGGACACTGGGCGATCGCGTGCCCGAGCCCTCCGTCTCGATCCGGGCCGGCCGCGGCGACCTCGTCCAGGGCTTCGCGGACACCGGTTCGGAGAGCGTCTGGGAGCTGACGCTCTCGGACGACGTCGTCGTCGTCTCCCGGGACCGGGGCCGGGAGGCCACGCTCCGGGCCGAGATCCTCGACATCCGGCCGGAGGAGCGCCGGCTCTCGGCGCCGAAGGCCTTCCGGATCGAGTCCGGCGCCTACACGCTCGAGGGCTTCGGCCTCTCCGGCCGCACCGCGCTGCAGACGTTCCGCGTCGAAAGAGACATCGTCCTGACCCTCCCCACGTCGGTCCTCTTCCCGGGCGTCGATGCCCCGGACGTCGATGCCCCGGCCGCGACCACGCGGATCACCTGCGGCGGCCCGCTGATCTTCCAGCGCGGGGAACCGGAGACGGGGCTTCTCGAGGGCTGGCTCCCCTACCGGCTGGAGTTCCAGCGGAGCGTCCGGGTCGTGCAGCAGGGCCCCGACGGCACGGACCGCCTGATCTCCGACCTCCTGACCGTCGACCTCCTCGTCAAGGACACGGGCGACGAGAAGTTCGAGCCGGGACCGGAGACGATCCGCGCGCGGAAGGTCGTCGCCGGCGGCACCGTCGACCTTTCGGGGGCGAAGGGCACACGGGTGGGCGCGAAGGCGATCGAGGTGACGCCCGGGGACGAGGAGACGAAGGTCCGCCTGACGGGCCCGACCTCGTTCCTCCACCGGGGAGTGCTCGAGGAGGGCGGACCGGAGTCGACGCTGTCCGTCCGGTCCGGCGGCGACGGGACGATCGTCGCGAGCGCGGACGGCACGTCGTTCACGGCCTCCTTCACCGGCGGCGTCTCCGCGCAGCGGCAGGACGCGGACCAAACGCCCGCTTTCACGCTGGACGCGGAGGACCTCGAGGTCCGCTCCGGTCCCGACGGGCGCGAGATGACGGCCACCGGCGGCGCCCGGTTCAGCCTCACCGGAGCGAGCGGCCGCGCCGACCGGATCATCTGGAAGCAGGTGTCCGAGGCGCACTCCGAGGTCCGGCTGCTCGGCTCCGCGGAGGTCACGGCGCAGGCGGGGGCGAACCTCGACCCGTTCTCGGAGGCCGCGAAGGACGCGCCGGCGGGTCCGAAGCAGGACACGGTCGTCCACCTCGAAGCGGAGGAGTCGATCGTCCTCGTGCAGGAGGACCGCACCCACACGTTCCGGATGCGGAAGGGCGCGGTCGTGACCCGGGTGACGGACGGGGTCGAGGTGACGCGCGTCCGCGCGGAGGCGATCGACGTGCTCGCCGAGAGCCCCGAGGCGGGCGCGGCCACGGAGAAGATCGAGGTCCGCACCCTCTCGGCGACCGGCGGCGTGGCCGCGTCGGGCCGCCCGACGGTGAGCGCGAAAGACGCCGGCGGCGAGACGGCGATGGACCTTCGCGCCACCGGCGAGCGGTTCGACTTCGACACCGCGACCGGCCGGGGCGTGCTCACCGGCGAGCCCGCGGAGGTCCGCCTCCGCGAGGACGGCGAGAAGTGGAACTCCATCGCGGCCCGGCGGCTCACGTTCGGCGCGGACCTCGAGGACCCCGCCGGGAAACCCGGACACCTGACGGCGGAGGAGAAGGTCACGGCGACGGTCTACCTCGTCGAGAAGGAGGGCGAAGCGCCGGTCCCCTTCACGCTGAACGCGGACCGCCTCGAGGTCGAGACCGCCCCCGGGCCCGCGAAGGGCGGCGCCGAGAACCGGATCCGCAGTCTCGTCGCGACGGGGAACGCGTCGCTGCTGGCGAAGGACGGGACGATCCGGGGCGAGAAGATGACGTACGCGGGCGGCGCGGACCGCGACATCCGGATCGAAGGGCGGCCGGACCTCCCGGCCCGGATCGAGCGCGTCCACGTGCTCGGGGAACGCGAACTTCGGGACTGGTTCGAGGCGACGACGGTCCGCGTCCGCCTGAAGGACCAGCAGGTGCTCTCCTTCGAGTCCCCGACCGGGGGCGACCTCGAGTTCCACCGGATCGCCGGGGCGAGCCCGATCCCCCTCGGCGGCGCGGACGGCGGGAAGAAGAAGCCGGAGAAGGACCTGAAGATCGAGCGCGTGCGCGCCCACGGCGCGGGCCGGATCTTCTACGACGGAGAGAAGTCTCACCTCCGCATCGAGAAGGAGACCTGGCTCCGCCAGTACGTCGAGGGACCGGACGGCTTCGAGGAGATCGCCCGGTTCCGCGCGGACCTCGTGGAGGCCTGGACGGAGAAGGACGCGTCCGGCGCCGACATCATCTCCCGGGCGAAGGGCCTGGGGAACGTCGAGGGCCGCGGGAAGGACGACGCCTGGATCCTCGAGTGCGAATCCTTCGATGTGGACCTGAAGCACCACCTCCTGATCGTGCTGGGCTCGCCGGCGACGGTGAAGGCCGACGGCACGACGCACCGGGTCGGGCGGGCCGAGTACGACTACAAGAACGACGAATGGGAGTTCCACCGGCTCGGCCGGTGAGCGGGGTTAGACTTCTGCCATGCCTTTCAACATCGGAATGGGTGAACTCCTGCTGGTGCTCATCGTGGCGCTGCTCATCTTCGGCGGGCGGCTACCGGAGGTGGGACGGTCCCTGGGGAAGGGGCTGACGGAGTTCAAGAAGGGGCTTTCGGGCGTGAAGGACATGGCGGAGGACCTCGAGGAGGAAGACGAGGAGACCGAGAGCTCCGGGGATCGGGAAGACGGCGAGGACGACGAAGGGGAGAAGGACGCCGTCTGAGTAGGGTTCGAGTCTCTCGCGCCAGCCGTGGAGTTCATTCCGGCCGATGGATCTGCGCTCGTCCGATCGACGGCAGGGGGAAAGCCGCGGCGGGTTCGAGCCGCCACTCGGCTTTCGTCGGCGAGGGTGCGTCCCTTCCGGATCCACCGGCTCGCGCGAGCGTGAAGCTCCTTGTGGGTCTAGACCCATAAGCTCATCGCGCCGCGTGCCGGTGCAGGGGCCCGGTTCGCTTCGCGTGCGGGACGCAGAGGTCGCTGGTTCGAATCCCCCGCGGCAGATCGACGCCTGTCAGCGTTCTGTCGCTTCGCGTGCCGGGGCGGGGCGCTACTCCTGGTCGATCTCGTTGAGCACCGACTCGTTCGCCGAGTCGAAGATGCTCTTCCAGCCGTCCCCTTCCCCGGACTCGAGGGATTCCTTCGCTTCGCCTTCGTCGAAGATCGACAGGCCCTGCGCGATGTCCTCGTCCGGGTCGTCGGGCATGAGCTCCATCTCCGGCCCCAGGTCCACGGCCGCGTCTTCCGCGTCTTCCGCGGCTTCCGCGACGACGGGCTCCACCACACCTGTATCTTCCAGGCGCCGCTGGATCTCGGAGAGCAGCGTGACGAAGAGGAACGGGGTCTGGCCGGTGCGATCGCGGACGCCCCGCAGGAACTCGATGTCGGGCATGTCGGCCACGGCGAGCGTGATCGTGGTGCCGAGGCTGTCGAGCGGAATGAAGCGGTGCTTCGACTGCTCATCGGGCCGGAACGTGTCCCCGAAGTCGCCCGCCGAGGAGACGGTGGCGAGTTCCACGAACGGCAGCTGGTACTGGGTCGCCACGGCCTTGGCGAGGTCCCAGTCCGAGATGTAGCCGGCATCGACGAGGATCGGCCCGAGAGGGTTCCCGGTCCTCTTGTGCTCCGACTCCGCGTCGTCGAGCTGGCTCTTCGAAATGAGCCCGTCGTCGAGCAGGAGCTCGCCCAGGTGCTTCCTCGTCAGCTTTTCGAGGTGTTTCATTGACCCGTTTCCATACCGCGAACGAGTCCCCTATCGGCCGGGGAGGCGGGACGGGTTGAGGGGAAAGAGAAACGGGCGGTCAGGTGGACGGTGGTCGGCGGCCGAACGGGAGCCCTCCGATCTGCTCGAGGGGGATCGCCGTGATCCGGTCCTCGAGGGGGTAGCTCCTGCTTCCCGGATAGACGACCCAGAGATGCTCCAGGTGGAGATCGTCCCGTGCGATTCGCATAGAGCGGGTCGCCCGCGGCGCGTCCGCGTACTTGATCTCGAAACCGTATCGCCTCCCCTCACGGAGGATCAGCAGGTCGAGTTCCGCGCCCTGGTAGGTGGCCCAGACGTAGGCGTCGCGGGTGGGATGCAGGGCCAGGATCTGCTCGATCGCGAACCCTTCCCAGGAGGCTCCCAGCTTCGGGTGCCCGCGAAGGGCGTCCAGATCCGGAAGGCCGAGGAGCGTGTGAAACAGTCCGCTGTCCCGAAGGTAGACCTTCGGGGCCTTCCGCTGTCGTTTCCCCACGTTCTCGAACCACGACGGGAGAACGCGGACCATGAAAGCGCCGGCGAGGATGTCGAGATACCGCCGGGCCGTCTTCTGGGACGCCCCGAGGGACCGGGCGAGTTCCAGGGCGTTGAACGTCTGGCCGTGGTAGTGGGCGACCATCGTCCAGAACCGACGAAGCGTTTCAGCCGGCACGTCGATCCCGAGTTGGGGCACGTCACGCTCGAGGAAGGTCCGAACGAACTCGTCCCTCCATGCGAGGCTCCCGTTCTCGTCCCCGGCGAGGAACGACCGGGGGAAGCCTCCACGCACCCAGAGAGTATCGCGCGTCTCCGGACCGACCTCCCGAAGGTCGAACCCGGAGAGGTCGACGAAGCCCACGCGTCCGGCGAGCGACTCTGAGGCCCCCTTCACGAGCGTCGGCGATGCGGAGCCGAGGACGAGGAACCGGACCTCGCTCGCGGGCCGGTCGACGAGAACCCGGAGAAGCTCCAGGAGCTCCGGACGCCGTTGGATCTCATCGATCACGACGAGTCCCCGGAGACCTTCGAGCACCGTCAGGGGAGCGTCGAGGCGGGCCCGGTCCCTGGGGTCTTCCAGGTCGAAGATCGTGGAGTCCACTTCGGACGCGATGGCCCGGGCGAGGGTGGTCTTTCCGCACTGCCGCGGTCCGAGGAGAGCTGCCACCGGGTGGACCCGAAGGGCCTCCTCCACCCGACGGACGGCATCCGGTCGAAGGATCATGAAAGGATAATATCCATGAATATTTGGAGCGTCAATCCAAATATTCATGGATATGCGTCAGATATCCAGCTCCTTCACGTCCAGGGCGTGCTTCTCGATGAACGCGCGGCGCGGCTCCACGTCGGGGCCCATCAGGATCGAGAAGATCTCGTCCGCGGCCATCGCGTCCTCGGCGCGGACCTGGATGAGCTTGCGCGTGTCCGGGTCCATCGTCGTCTCGCGGATCTGGTCCGGGTTCATCTCGCCGAGTCCCTTGTAACGGGTCCGGTCCGTCACCTTCGTGCCCGCCCGGCGGACGCCCTCGAGGACCTCCTGCAGGGAGAAGATCGGCTCGCTCGTGCTGTTGTACTCCAGGCGACCGATCGGCTCCGCGGCGTCCAGGTCCTCCGGCGCCAGGAACGTCGAAACGTCGAAGCCGAGCTCCTCCAGGCCGGTCACCGTGTCCTGCAGGTTCCGGATGCTGCGGTACTCCTGCACCACGACGTGGGCCTCGTCCTCGTCCTCGTCGCCGACCTCGGCGATCACGAGATCGGGTCCGATCTCCTCGAGGAGCTCCGCCCGGTAGGCCTCGAACTCCTCCCGGGCGTGGAAGAAGCGCAGTTCCTCGCCGCGCATGACCTTCAGGTACGGCAGGGAACCGGTCTCCGGGTCGCGGCGCTCGAGGTAGCGGCGGTAGCTGATCCCCTTGCGGGCCATGATCGCCACTTCCTCCTCGAGGCGGGTGAGCAGCTCGAGCGCCTGGCGGAGGTCATCGCCCTCGAGGCGGACGTCGTCGCCCGAACGCACGAGGGCGGAACCCGCGAGGCCGTACTCCTGGAGGGCGGTGTTCAGCTCGTGGTCGCTGTGGACGTACTGGCCCTTCTCCTTGCGGTTCTTCCGCTTCACCCGGTAGAGCGGCGGCTGGGCGATGTAGATGTTCCGGAGTTCCACCAGCGGCGTCATGTGGCGGAAGAAGAAGGTCAGGAGCAGCGTGCGGATGTGGGAGCCGTCCACGTCCGCGTCGGTCATCAGGATGATCTTCCCGTAGCGGAGGCTCTCGATCTCGAAGGCGTCCCCGCCGATCCCGGTGCCCAGCGCCTGGATGATCGTCTGGATCTCGTTGTGCTGCAGCATCTTGTCGATCCGGGCCTTCTCGACGTTGAGGATCTTGCCCCGGATCGGGAGGATCGCCTGGAACATGCGGTCGCGGCCCTGCTTCGCCGTCCCGCCGGCCGAGTCGCCCTCCACGATGAACAGCTCGGTCTCGCCGCGATCCCGCGACGTGCAGTCCGCCAGCTTGCCCGGCAGGCCGCCGGAGAGGAGCGCGCTCTTCCGCTGGACGAGCTCACGCGCTTTCCGCGCCGCCTCGCGCGCCCGCTTCGCCGTCACGGCCTTCTCGATGATGGCCTTGGCGCTCTTCGGGTTCTCCTCGAGGAAGACGTTCAGGCCCTCTCCAACGGCCGTCTCGACGATGCCCTGGACGTCGCGGTTGCCGAGCTTGGTCTTCGTCTGCCCCTCGAACTGCGGCTCGGGCACCTTGACGGAGATGACGGCGGTCAGGCCCTCGCGGAAGTCGTCGCCCGCAGGGATGTCCGTCTCCTTCTTCACGATGGCGAACTTCTTCGCGTAGTTGTTCAGCGTGCGGGTCAGCGCCGCCTTGTACCCGGAGAGGTGCGTGCCGCCCTCGTGGGTGTTGATGTTGTTGGCGAAGGAGTAGATGGTCTCCTTGAACCCGTCGTTGTACTGGAACGCGGCCTCGACGATGTGGCCTTCGACCTCCTTGGAGACGTAGACGATGTCCGCGTGGATCGCGCTGCGGGCCTGGTTCAGGTGCGTCACGAACTCCTTGAGCCCGTTCTCGAAGCAGAACGACGTCTCCTGCTCCTTCCCGGGCCGCTGGTCGCTGATCGTCAGGGTGAGCCCCGGGTTCAGGTACGCGAGTTCCCGCAGGCGGCGCATCAGCGTCTCGAAGTGGTACGTCGTGGTCTCGAAGATCTCGCTGTCCGGCTTGAAGTGGATCTTCGTCCCGCGCAGGGAACTCTTGCCACGGATCTCCAGGTCGCTCCTGGGCGCGCCGCGCTCGTACCTCTGGATGTAGTTCTCGCCGTCGCGGTAGACCTCGACATCCAGCCACTCGGAGAGCGCGTTGACGACGGAGACGCCGACGCCGTGGAGGCCTCCGGATACCTTGTAGGTGCTCCGGTCGAACTTCCCTCCCGCGTGGAGCATCGTGAGGATGACCTGGAGGGCCGGGACGCCCTCGGTTTTGTGGGTGTCCACCGGGATGCCCCGGCCGTCGTCGATCACGACGATGGACTCGTCGGGCTCGATGCGGACGTGGATGTTCTTGCAGACACCCTCCATCGCCTCGTCCACGGAGTTGTCCACCACCTCGTAGACCAGGTGGTGGAGGCCGTTCGTGGATACGTCTCCGATGTACATCGCCGGCCGCTTGCGGACCGCCTCCAGCCCCTCCAGGACCTGGATCTTGTCCGCGTTGTAGTCCGTCCTGCCGTTCTCGTCGCTCACCGCTTTTTCCCTGCTTCCTGTGGCCTGCTTCGTCTGCTACCTGATTCTGAACCGGATGTCCTGCACGTACGTCCCGGTCCATCGGGTGCGGAGAGCCGCGAGCAGCTCTTCGCGCTGGTACGTCGTCAGTTCCGAAAGGAGAGGGGCCGACGCGACCTCGATCGTGAGGACGCCGGCCCGGAACCCCAGGACGACGGTCTCCGCCGAGACCTCCGGACCGGCCACGTCGCGCCAGGCCAGGTCGATCTCCGTCAGCTCCTTCGGGCGGTGGAGGCCCTTCTCCTTCAGGACGCGCTCGAGGATCTTCCCGACCTTCTCCGCCGGTCCGCCCCTCCTGCCCCCCTTCTCATCCCCTGCCCCGGTCACGGGTCACTCGATCGAGATCGGCATCACCACGTAGGTGAACTCGTCCCCGTCCGTCATTTTCGCGGGACTCGAGGGGTTCCGGAATTCGAAGGTGACGGTCTCGTCCTCGATCACGGCCAGCCCGTCCAGCACGTAGGCCGGGTTGAACGCGACCTCGGCCGGCTCTCCCTCGTACTCGATGTCGAGACTCACGTGAGCCTCTCCGACCTCCGCGGCCCGCGCCGTGAGGGTCAGACTTCCCTCCGCGAACGTCCACCGGACGCTCTGGGACTCCTTGTTCGTCAGGAGCGCCGCCTTCCGCACCGCGGCCACGAGGTCGTCCCGCTTCACGCGGGCCCGGCGCTCGCAGTTCACGGGGATCACGTCCTCGAACGGAGGGAAGGAGCCCTCCAGGACGCGGGACACGACCACCGCGTGCTCGGTCCGGGCGGACAGCTGGTTGTTCCCGAGGGCGAGGTCGATCGTCTCCTCCTCCTCCCCCACCACTTTCGAGATCTGCGTCATTCCCTTCGTCGGGACGATGGCCCGGAGGTCGGCCTCCGCGGTACTTCCCGTGGGATCGTCGAGCGTCGCGCCGGAGTGGGCGAGGCGCCGCCCGTCGGTGCCCACCATCGTGAGACGATTGTCCTTGAGGAGAAGGAGGACGCCGTTCAGCGCGTACCGCATCTTCTCGCGGGCCGCGGCGAACGACGTGCGGGCCACCATCCGCTGGAAGAGCGCGCTCGGCACCGTGATCGGCGCCTGCTCCGGGAAGTCGGGGATCTCCGGGAACTCGTCCTCCGGCAGACCGTTCATCCGGAACCGCGAGCCGACGCACTCGATGGTGAGGATGTTGTTCTCCCAGGTGAAGTCGACCTTGTCGTCCTTCACCTCGCGCAGGATCGCCGTGAGCTTGGCGGCCGGCACGACCAGGGCGCCGGCTTCTTCGATCCGGATCCCCCCGTCTTCGTCCGTCAGGTGGAAACGGATCGCCACTTCGAGGTCGGTGCCCATCATCTCCAGGGCTCCGTCCCGGCTTCGGATCAGGACGCTCTCGTAGACGGGCTTCATCCCCCGCGTGGAGACCACGCTTCCGACGATCTGAAGACCACCGAGGAGTTTCTCTCGGGAACAGGTGAACCGCATGTTCGACCTCCTCCGATGATGACTGATTCTTCTTTTAGATTCTTAAACATCATCTCCGTCGTCGTGGGGTCTGTGGACCGTGTGGACGACAGAGACCGGAACCACGTCGGGCGCCCGTTTCGCGGGGCCTCCGGCACACCTGTGATTCGTGCAACGAAGTGGAGGAAGCCGGGCCAAACCGGGGGAGATCCTGCGGGTTCTCCCCAAGGACGAAATCCACCGAGTCGGGAACCCCGAGATTCTAACAATCAGACCCACGTTTCCGAAGGGGTTTTCCACACCTCGCCCACCCTCATTCGGGGTCGCAAAGCGTTGACAGACCGCGGCTTCGGGAGGGTGCGGGAAGTACGGAAAACGGGGTCGGACCCCACGGGGTCAGACCCCGGGTGGGCGGGACGGCTCCGTGCGCGTTCTGCCCGGTTCCCGGTCAGCCCCCCTCTGGTCAGCCCTTGTGGATTTCCTGAGTGAGGAACTCCAGCTCTTCGCGGAAGCCCGAGTTGCTGTTCTTCAGCTTCTCGATCTTGTCCATCGCGTAGAGGACCGTGGTGTGGTCGCGGCCTCCGAAGTACCCCCCGATCTCCTCCAGGGAGTGGTTCGTCAGGCACCTCGCGAGGAACATGCAGACCTGCCGGGGGAAGGCGATCGTCTTCGTGCGCTTCTTCGACTGGAGGTCGGCCTGGCGCACGCTGAAGTACTCGGTGACGACGCCGATGATCTTCTCGACGGAGATCTTCGTCCGGCTGGGCGTGATCAGGGGGCGGAGGACCTTGTGAGTCACCGGCAGATCGACCTTCTCGCCGTGGAGTTCCGCGGTCGTGAGGACCTTGAGGACAGCTCCCTCGAGTTCGCGGATGTTCGCGGTGAAGGTGTCCGCGATGTACTCGCAGACGTCGTCCGGAAGCTGGTGGCCGCGGATGGAGGCCTTCCGCTTCACGATCAGCATGCGCGTCTCGAAGTCCGGCGGCTCGATCTCGGCCACGAGACCCCACTTGAACCGGGAGACCAGGCGCTCCTCGAGCGTGGGGATCTCCTTCGGCGGGCTGTCGCTGGACAGAACGATCTGCTTCGACTGGTTGTAGAGCGTGTTGAAGGTGTGGAAGAACTCCTCCTGGGTCTGCTCCTTCTTCGCGAGGAAGTGGATGTCGTCGATGAGGAGCAGGTCCACGTGCCGGTAGCGGTAGCGGAAGTTCTTCGGGTTTCCGCTCTTCACGGCGTCGATGAACTGGTTCGTGAAGGTCTCGCAGGACAGGTAGAGGACGCGGAGGTCCTTCCGGCGCGACACCAGGGCGTGGCAGATCGCCTGGAGCAGGTGCGTCTTGCCGAGACCGACGGAACCGTGGAGGAACAGCGGGTTGTAAGCCGTCGCGGGCTGGGCGGCCACGGCCAGGGCGGCGGCGTGGGGCAGCTTGTTCGGCGGTCCGACGATGAAGTTGTCGAACGTGTAGTGATCGTTCAGGAGGATGTCGGACAGGAAGTTGGGATAGCGGTTGCTGGGGCGCAGACCGGAGAGGTCGGAGCCCGGGCCCGGGTCGGCCCAGCTCGGCGTGCCGTTCGGGGCACCGTTCGGGGCGTAGTTCGGAAGTGGGTTCGGAGCGTGGTTGGAGAGCGCGCCGGG
>JBDLIY010000015.1:0-19913 GCA_039714635.1 Planctomycetota bacterium | reverse complement strand
GATCACCCCGTCGGAGCCCTTCGCCCCGCGGCGGATCAGCGCGCGGAGCCGGGCCAGCAGCTCGTCCCACTCGAACGGCTTCGGGAGGTAGTCGTCGGCGCCGAGGTCCAGCCCCCGGACCCGTTCGTCCGTCGCGTCCCGGGCCGTGAGGATGAGGACCGGTGAGGCCCGTCCGGCGCGGCGCATCGCCGAGAGGATCTCCAGCCCGTCCACCTTCGGGAGCATCAGGTCGAGGACGACGACGTCGTAGTCGACGGTCGTCGCCCGCCAGAGCCCGTCCTCTCCGTCGAGGGAGAGGTCCACGGCGTAGTCCTCTTCCTCGAGCCCGCGACGCAGCACCTCCGCGAGATCGACGTTGTCCTCGACCACGAGCACTCTCATGGCTCGACTCCCCTGAACGATCCGGTCTACCGCACAAAGATACCGGCGAACTCTCTCCGGCGGGCGGAAGGCGATTCTCGATTTCCCGCATGAACGGCGCATGAACGCGGACCCGGCCTCCTATGATGCAGTCGTCGCCGCTCGGGAGGGAGTCATGAAAAGCGCCACCGGCACGATCCGCCGCTGGATCACGGTCGCCATGCTCGTGGTGTTCGTCGGCTCGCTCGCCCTGTGGCTGGCGAACCGCGAGCGTCTCCCGAGCGTCGTCCGCGTCGCCACCGGCCACGAGCACGGCCTCTACCACGTGCTGGGCGAGGGGATCCGTCCCTCGCTCGAGCGCCGCCTCGACCGCGACGTCGTCGTCGTGACCACCCACGGGTCGCGCGAGAACTTCGAGCAGCTTCAGTCCGGCGCGGCCGACCTCGCCGTCGTCCAGGGCGGCTCGGTGCCCCTGGAAGAGGTCTCGATCGTGACCCCTCTCGCCCCGGAGCTCGTCTTCGTGATCGTGAGAAAGACGGCGGGGATCACCTCGATCCCCGGGCTGGCGGGCCGGAACGTCTCCCTGGGCGACGAGCGGTCCGGCAGTCGCGTCACCGCGCGGAGGCTCCTCGGGCACTACGGGATCGACCCGGAGGGTCTCGGCATGAACGAACGCGAGTTCACCGACCTCCTCACGGTCCCGGAACTCGACGCCGCGATCGCGACGGCCGGCATCCAGAGCCCCGAGCTCGACGCGCTCATGGTCACGGGCCGGTTCGACCTGCTGCCGGTCGACAGCGCCCCGGCGGTCGAGTTGATGAGTCCTTTCTTCCGCCGGTTCGAGATCCCCGCCGGCGTGTTCGCCGGGCGGCCGCCGAACCCCGCCCGGGCGATCCCCACGGTCGCGACGAACTCCTTCCTGATCTGCCGGCCCGACGCTCCCGATTCCCTCGTGCGCGCCGCGCTGGCGGCGGTCCACGAGGAGAACCTGCGGCTCCACGTCCCGACGCTGATCCTGCGCGCGGACGCTCCGCACGTCGCCGCGACGCGGTTCCACCCCGAAGCGTGGAGCTACTTCCATCCGACGGACCAGATCGGGCGGATGGCGAACGTGATGGAGTCTCTCGCGGCGACGAAGGAGTTGCTCTTCGCCCTCGGCGCGGCGATCTATCTCCTCTGGCTCCGGTGGCGCCGGCTGAAGGCGCGCGAGAACGAGGCGCTGATCCGGGAGCAGAAGGAGCACCTGGACGTCTACCTGGAGGACGCCCTGCGGATCGAGGAAGCGCAGATGGCGACGGACGACCCGGGGCGGCTCCGGGAGTACCTGGACGAGGTGACGCGGATCAAGCTGAGGATCCTGCACGAGTTCACGGCGGAGGAGGTCCGCGGCGACCAGGCGTTCACGATCGTGGTGGACCAGTGCGGCCGCCTGGTCGGGAAGCTGCAGCAGCGGCTGTTGCTGTTGGCGCGGGCTCCGTAGCGCCGGGGAGGTCGTGGTGAGGTCCCTTGATCCACCGTCTCATCGCCGGGCCGGGTGGGCGGCCGATCACGTTGGCTGGATCCCCTTGAGGAACAAGGACCGGTCCGTCGATTCCATCGCCGAGAACAGCTTGCTCTGAAGTGCGGCCGAGACCGTCTGGTCCATCACCCGCGGGACCTTGCCCGCGTGGCGGGGATTCACCTGGGCGGACGTCCAGATGCTCTCGTCGAACGAATTGGTCGCCAGGGCGAGGAAGATCGTCACCGGGAAGTAGGCGATCCGGTTCTTCGACACGACGCCGACCAACGCGTTCGGGGCGAAGGCGCCATTCGACTGGACGAGGCGGGTGGCCTGCTCGAGCAGGAGGTAGCCGGGCTGGTAGTGCCCGCTCGCGTTGTCGATCACGAGGATCTTCCCGTTCTGCGCGACGAGTCCGCCCGCCGCCTGGATGGACTTGAAGTCGATGTCGTCAGCGTGGGAGTGCTTGTCGTCCTGCGGCTTGAGTCCCGCGTAGAGGTAGTCGTGCCGCATGACGTACTTGATGGACTGTGGCGTCTCCTGCGGACCGATCTCGCCGGTCCGCGTGACGAACTGGACGTTCTTGTTCCCTTCCCGCACCCAGGAGTTCAGGGTGTGGAGCATCCGGAAGTCGGAGACCTGCCCGTCGGACCCGCGGCCCAGCTTCGCCACGGTCGACGTCGCGCCGGAGACCTGCTCGAGGGAGAACGTGTAGAGTCCCCAGAGTCGACCCTTTCGAAACTTCAGCAGGTTCTGGGGGTACTCGCGTTTCGACTTCGGCGACGACCCGATCCCGGGCCGCCGGGAGGAGCCCAGCATGTCGATGTTGTTTTCCAGGAGGAAGGCGGCCACCTTGTAGACCGTCGTCTTCTGAACCCAGAAGTCGAAGTCCTTCGTGGCGAGCCACCGCACGTAGTCCCCGCGCTTCAGCCCCTTGAAGTCCCGGGCGAGCCTGCGGTCCAGGGACTGCTCGTGGCGCGTGGAGCCGACCTCTTTCTGATTCACAACGCCCTTCGAGCGGTTGTACCGGAGCTGAACTCCGCGTTTGGTGTGCGTTTTCGTGAACCCCTTCTGCTGCTGCTCGAGCCTCGCGGGCCGGGTGCCGATCCGGTTGAGGTAGTTCGCCGACTCGGTGTTCTGGGTGTAGAAGGAGTTGATGGTGCCGAGGGCGTCGAGGATGGGGGGGATCGTCTCATCGAGCCAGATCGGCAGGTTCCTCTCGAGGCGCTCGAACGTGTCCCAGGAGTCCTCGTCGATCACGTTGGAGAAGGTGTGCAGGATGTCGCGGGTGAGGTCCTTACCGGCTCCCTGCAGCGCCTCGTAGGCGGAGGTCAGCTTCGCGAACCGCGGGGCGAGCACGGTGGGATCGGTGGCGTCGTAGTCCATGTAGGCGCCGATATGCCGTTCGGCCTGCATGAGCGAGACGGCGACCCGCGCGACCTGCGCCCGCATCCGCTCGGCATCGACGCTGACCATGTCCTTCGGGCCCCAGACCGACGGCCGCTGCCCGACGGGTTTCGTCGCTGCCGTCCGCGCGAGCATGTAGATCTTCTGGAACGCAATCGACGCGAATTTCACCTCGGACTTCACGCTGCCCATGTTCAGCACGGTCGCCTCCACTCAGTACACCGGGTCGGTGGGGTGGCAAACCTAGCAGTGATCGGGAGTGCGCGTCAATCGAGGGGAAGGGGCGCGCGTTGGGCATGGATTCCTGACCCCGCAGGCGTCCCGGCGGCAGGCCCCACGATCGAACCGTGGTCGGGAGATGATCCCTCCTCGCGACGGCTGCATCGAGGCCGGGTTCCCGCGCGGCCCCTTTCGACTTCGACCGGTTTCTCCCCGCTCCGTTGCTGTCCCGGGCGTCGAGCGACATGTTTCACTCAACCCGGCGGGCCCGCGTGCCGACTTGAACAGTATGCGCTCCTGGGAAGCTCCCATGCTGTTCCTGTCGCCTCACCCGCCGGTCCTGGTGCCGCGGGCCCGCGCGCTGGTTCTCGGACGGGTCGCCGACTGCGATCTGCCGATTCCGAGCCGCGAGGCTTCCCGGAAGCACGCCCGCGTGTACCTCGACGGCGACCAGGTGATGATCCGCGACCTGGAGAGCACCAACGGCACCTTCGTCAACGGGACCCGCATCGAAGAGGCCAGGGCTCTCCGCCCCGGCGACTCCATCCGCATCGGCGAGGCGGAGGTGGTCTTCTGCCGTGTCACCCGGCAGAGCGAGCCAGCGGCCACGCTCGACGACGACGCGACGGTCGTCTGCGAGGCTCCCGTCGCGGTCGAGCCTCGGGGCGAACTGCTCCGCGGAGATCTCAGCCAGATCCCGGTCGCCGCCTTGCTCCAGATGCTCGCGGACGAGCAGATGACGGGTTCCGTGGCCTTTCTCTCCGACGAGATCTCGGCGCGGCTCTGGCTCGAGGACGGAATGCCGATCCACGCCCGGATCGACGACCTCCTGGGTCTCGACGCCGCGATCGTGATCTGCGGACTGCGCCAGGGCCGCTTCCTCTGCGCCGAAGCCGCCGAGCTGCCGGACCAGACGATCGAGATGACCGCCATGGAGCTCCTGCTCGAGGCGAGCCGCCAGGCCGACGAGAGCGAGGCCGGGGTCCAGGAGTCGTCCGTCTGAGGGAGCTCGCGGAAGCTACTTCCGTTTGGCCTTCGGGGGGGCGCTGCCCCACGCGATCCAGTCCTCCTCGATCTGCTCGATGGAGCGACCGAGGATCTTCTCGACTTCCGCCACGACGTCGCCCTCGTCCGTGTCGAGCACGCTGATCATGTTCACCCGGCCCGGCGCCGTTTCGCGGTAGGGGCCGCGCAGCAGGAATTCGAAGAACGCACCGGCCTGGGCATAGAGCCAGTGCGAGGTCCTCGGCCCCCCCTTCACGTCGTCCTCCCCGATCAGCCGGTCGATCTTCAGGAACTCGGCCAGCGGCACGAACTCTCCGGAGCGGAGCCTCGGGGCGAACCCCTCCGCGGCGCTCGACCGCTTCCACCGGAGCTCGACGTGGACCGCGATGCCCTCCTGGAACCAGGAGCCGCCGCCCGTGCCGAAGGTCCGGTTCACGATCGAGTGCGTCAGCTCGTGCGTCACGGTCGCGGAGTTCGGCGCCTGGTAGTAGGTCGCGAAGTAGGTGCGCCCCGCGTGGCCCGCCGTGGCTTCGGCGGCTTCCCTCGACCACCCCTTCCGGACACAGAAATCGAAGTACAGGTTCGAGTTCTGGAAGATGTAGACGGGCAGTCGGCCCGGGATCTCCTCCATCCCCAGTTCCCGGCAGACGAAGTCGTGGGTCTTCTCGAGGGCCTTCGGGAACTTCTTCCGCGCCGCGGCCGAGTCCGTCCAGATGAAGAAGTGATCCGTGTCGATCTTCCGGACCTTCTTCGCCCGGGAGCTCCCGAAGACGAACGCGACCTGCTCGTCCTCGGTCAGCTTCCAGCCGCCGGCCCCCTTCACGAGCTCGATGTCGTCCAGGTCGAGGGTGAACGCCGCGTCTCCGTAGTAGAAGAACCGGCAGACCGCGACCGCCTCGACGTTGAACTCCTCGTCGGAGGCCATGTGGGGGAGGGGGACCTCGAACTCCTGCCATCGTTTCGTGATCGTCGCCAGGTCCCTTCCCAGGACCCCCTTCATGCACTGGAAGCAGACCGACAGCCGGCCGGCGGGCATCCGGTTGATGCGCGCCCGGAAGCGGAGGGTCCGGTAGTCCCTGAGGTCCGAGGGGATCCTGACAAACGTGACGCCGGCCCGCTTGCTGCCCTTCTTCACGGACCAGCGGAGGTGCTGGCCCCTCGACCGGCGCCCCTTCTTCACCGGCAGGACCTCGATCTCGCTGTTGGTTCCGCTCACGTGGGCGAGGGCGTTCCTCCGGTCGAAGTCGGCGATTCGGAACGAGGGGGCGGCCGGATCGATCCCCATCTCCCGACGGTCCTCCACGGAGTAGCGCCAGCCGTCGCCGTCCTTCACGAGCGCGATGTCGTCGATGTCGAGTTCGTGGCCCGTGCTCCGGAAGCAGACCAGCCGCAGGAACAGGACTTTCGCGGGGTCGAGTTCGCCGGTCATCCGCATCTCGGGCAGGGGGATCTCGACCTCGGTCCACTCCTCTCCGATCGCGGGGAGGAGCGCCCCGACGGTCGCTTCGTCCGCCCGGAACCGCACGTAGAGCCCATCCGTCCCGCCGCTGGCGAACCGGGCGCGGAACCGCAGGTAGCGGTAGGGGGTCAGGTCTTCGGGGAGGTTGACGAAGTCGAGCCAGCCCCCGTCGTTCGATGCCTCGAGGGTCCAGCGCAGGACGCGTCCGGCCGGCTTCTTCGACGCGACGACGAAGGCCTTTCCCTTCCCGGCGCGGAAGCGGGTCACGGCACTCCCGGGTTCGAAGTCTCCCACCAGGAAGCGCGGATCGATCTGGCGGGCCGCCTCTTCCTCGGGGGAGTATCTCCATCCCGCCCCTGCCTCGACGAGTTCGATCCCGTCGAATTCGATCGTGAAGCCCTCGGGGCAGATGACCGAGAACTGGAGCCACGTGAGCGAGGCCGGATCGAAGCCCGAGTCCGCCCGCATGTCCGGTAGCCCGATCTCGACGGGCTTCCATTCCGTGGTGGCGGGCGCGGCGGTGCTCCCGGACAGGAAGCCGTCCTCGGCGACGAACCTCACGTAGAGCGTTTCGTTCAGCGCCGGCGTGGCCCGGGCGTTGAGTCGCAGGGTCCGGAAGGCCGAGAGATCGTCGGGCAGGATCCGGATGCTGAGCACGGCGATCGGGCTCTCTTTAGCGCCTTGCCAGCGGAAGACGGGTGTTCCATCCGCGCGCTCGACGGTCTCGATCGTGCTGCCTGCGGTGTGGAACTTCTCCTGGTTCTCGGCGGTCACCTCGATCCGGAAGGTGCCTTCCGCCGCGACGGGTCCGGCGACCGCGAGCGCGAGGAAGAGGGTGGTCGCGAGTCCTCGGGTTGTTCGCATCGGACTTTCCCCCCACGAGATGGTCCGGATTCTACCAGTCCGGATTGTGGGGGGCCAGACGGTGAGGTGGAGAGGTTGTTGACACCTACTCGGCGCTAGCGAAGTTGATCCTCTTCCGCTCTAATCGCACAAGTCCGTTCAGGAATCACCAGGGGGTGAGAATGGCGGTGCCCAAGTTCCAGAAGATGATGGCCCCGACGCTCAAGTTCCTATTCAAGAACGGGGAGGCCCATGTCAGCAAGCAACGCGAGTATCTCGTCGAGTACTTCGGCCTGACGGAAGCTGACCTTGCAGAGGTCTACTCGACCGGACAGAGGCGCATCGTCAATCGCGCTGCCTGGGCCCTGGTGCACCTCAGGATGGCTGGCTTGGTCCGCCGCAAGGGGCGCGGCATCTGGCAGATCACCGAGGCCGGACGGAGTTACCTGAAGGAACACCCCGGCCCCATTGAGTACTCGGACCTGCGGGAGTTCCCCCAGTACGTTGAAGCGCACGCCGGCGGCAACAAGAAGAAGGTACCGCAGAAGCCACCAATTGGAACTACCGACGAGACTCCCGAAGAGCGTATTGCCTCGGCTTCGGAGGAAATCCGTCAGGCAGTCGGCGAGGATCTCCTCGAGAGAGTCCGGGACATGTCGCCCGAGAGCTTTGAACAGCTGGTTGTCGACCTGATCGTGAAGATGGGCTACGGGGGCTCACGCAAGGATGCGGGCGAACGCGTCGGTTGCGCCGGAGACGGTGGCGTCGACGGCATCGTCAAGCAGGATGTCCTCGGCCTGGACGTGATCTACCTCCAGGCTAAGCGCTGGAAGTCATCGGTTGGACGCCCTGACGTGCAGGGATTCGTCGGAACTCTGGAAGGCAAGCACGCCACCAAGGGCGTCATGCTCACGACCTCGAGGTTCACGAACGAAGCTCAGCAGTACGCGCTGAACTTGAGCAAGAAGGTCATCCTCATCGACGGCAGACAGCTTGTTGACCACATGATCGACTTCCAGCTGGGCGTTCAACCAGCTGAGACATTCACGATCCCGGCCATCGATACCGACTACTTCGACCCCGACGATTAGCCGACCGCCTCCATCACCTGCACCGCCTTCGCCTGGTCGATCTCCGGGTAGATCTCCGTCACCAGCGGCGACCGATGGCCGAGCACGACCCGCGCAGCCTCAATCCCGAACTCCTTGCGGATGTTCGTCTCTTTCATCCCGCTCCTCGTGTTGCCCGCGCCTTCGGAGATACGCAACCGCGCGAACCGCCAGAACGAGCAACAGCCCGACTCCCAGGACGGTTGCCAGCGCCTCCCACTCCCCGAACCCGAACCGCTCACGCAGGATGTCGCTCGCCTCGATGGAGACGAACATCGCCAGGAGGATGGGCCAGACTGGACTGTCCAGCTTACGCGACTTCAGTTTCGCCATCTCATCCCACCTTCATCAGCACCTGCACAGCCTTTGCCTCGTCAAGCAGCGGGACCCAGCCAGCCCTGATCCTTGCCGTATGCGACCAGGAACAGGATCACGCCACAGGCGAGACTCCACCAGAACCAGGCAGGTTTCGCCTTCTCGCCCACGAGGCGGCGATAGAGCGCTCCGATGGACTCCAGGACCGGGAAGGTCAGAACCACGACCACGTAAAACCCAGTCGACCCTCCGAGATGGGCCACGAGCAGGATGAGCCCCACTCCGACAGCGGTGGCGAGGCTCAATGTGCCCCACAATCTGAGGCCCGTCATCTTCTCTGGCTCACGCATCCCCTACCCCACCTTCTCCATCACTTGTGCCGCCTTCGCCTGGTCGATCTCCGCGTAGATCTCTGTCACCAGCGGCGACCGGTGGCCGAGACCGACCCGCGCTGCCTCGATCCCGAACTCCTTGCGGATGTTCGTTGCTGCATTATGGCGTCTATGCCGATATCGGCATAGACGCCATCTCTGCGCGGTGAACCTCGTCCGATCAACCTGACTCTGGTTTGAGCAGTGCTCGCCAGGGCGCCAACACCGACTCGTGACAGGTTCGGGGAGAACCAGTGACAGGTTCTGGCGATGCTCCAGGCAAAGGAGATCGCCATGCGCTCGACCCTTGCCTGTCTGGTCCTCGTGCTTCTCGCCTGTGCTTCCTCGCCTGATGCAGCCCCGGTCCGTACCCGTCCTGGCATCGCCATGGCCGCACCCATCAGCGATCCGTTCGCCGGCGGATCCCCGGCTCCTGCTTCATCGCTTCCCGGGCAGGACATCAACCTCACGCCGAGTGGTGGCTTCGGCTTCGGGACAGAGGATGACCTCACGGTCAAACTATCGAACTTCATCGCCCCGGACCTGGTCCTCGGCGCCGGAGGGGATGGTCGACGAGCCGGGGAAGAATGGGCATCCGAGGGCTACGACGATGTGATCGAGCGGAAGTTCGTGGACCCGTTCCGCGAGCCGATCTCGACGTTCTCGGTCGATGTGGACACCGCGTCCATGTCGAACATCCGCCGGATCCTGGGAGAAGGGCGAGTGCCGCCGGCCGGAGCGGTGCGGATCGAGGAGATGCTCAACTACTTCTCCTACGAGTACGCCGGACCCGAGGGAGACGATCCCCTCTCGGTCAGAATCGAAATCGCCGAGTGCCCCTGGAAGCCCCGGCACCGGCTCGTACACCTTGGCATCCAGGCGCGACGCGCCGAGCCTGGTCCTACGATGCCCCGGAACCTCGTCTTCCTCCTGGATGTCTCCGGCTCGATGGACCAGACGGGAAAGCTCCCCCTGGTCGTCTCGGCCATGCGCCTGCTCGTCGACCAACTCGGCCCGGACGATCACGTCGGCATCATCACTTACTCGGATGAGAGCCGGGTGGTCCTCGAACCGACCCGGGGGGACAGCCACCAGACGATTCACGCTGCGCTCGAAGGATTGGAGACTGGGGGTTCGACAAACGCGGGGGCCGGCATCCGGGAGGCATACGAACTGGCGCGGAGGCACTACGTTTCCGACGGGATCAACCGGGTGATCCTCGCGACGGATGGCGACTTCAACGTCGGTGTCACAAATCGAAGCGACCTGGTGAGGCTCATCGAGAGTGAGCGGGAAGACGGGGTCTTCCTGACCGTGCTGGGTGTCGGCGTCGGCAATCTGAAGGACTCCCAACTGGACCTGCTCGCGGGGCGTGGCAACGGGACCTATGCGTATCTCGACTCTCTTGCGGAGGCGAGAAAGGTCCTCGTCGAAGAGGCAGGTGGGACCCTCGTCACGGTCGCGAAAGACGTGAAGATCCAGGTGGAGTGGAACCCCCGCCGAGTTGGATCCTATCGGCTGATCGGGTACGAGAATCGGGCCCTGAACAGCGAGGATTTCGACGACGATCAGAAGGACGCGGGAGACATCGGCACGGGACACTCAGTGACGGCCCTGTACGAGATCACGCCTGTGAGTGAGCGCCCGGACCGGGGTGAGCCGCTGAAGTACCAACACCCCCCGGTGCAGAGCCCGACGGCGTTTGAGGACGAGGTCCTGACGGTGAAGGTCCGGTACAAGGCCCCTGCGGGCCGAGAGAGCCAATGCCGGTCGATGGTCGCTCGTGATCCAGGAGCCGTCTCGACAACGGCAGCCACCGACGACTTCCGTTTCTCCGCGGCGGTGGCGGCTTTCGGCCTTCTGCTGAGAGATTCGCATTTCAAGGGGCAGGCGAGCTTCGCACTGGTCCGCGAACTCGCTCACGGATCCCTCGGCGAGGACCGGTGCGGACATCGGCGGGCCTTCCTCGACTTGGTGCAAGGACTGGAGAACGGGGTGGATTCCGCGGATGGAGATCGTGCGGATCCTGGAACAGATGATGGAGGCCTGAAGAATCTCGGAAGATTCCAGGGTGCCGCAAGGGGTGCCTCGGGCCGATGAGGCTGTTTGGTGTGGATCTGGGCGTGTGTAAGTACGGACAGAGAAGTGAGTTAGTGGTGGCCCCTGAAGGATTCGAACCTACGACCTTAGGATTATGAGCCCCGCGCCTGCATTCGAGCGACAGCCGAAACCCGCATGACCACAACCACTTGCGACGGCGTGTGAATCGGCGCGAGTTGTGGATGCCCACCTGGATGCCCTTCCGCGCTGAAACCGCTGTTCTGTCCGGGCCTGAAAGTCGTCGTAAAGTATGGAAGAATAATGGGTTGCCTGTGTTCGTCGGTGGATACGTGGGCTGAAAATCAAATCAAATATGAAGTATTGTCCGCATAAAATCGATCAAATACGATAGGATTGTGGCGAAAGGAGTCAGCGATGGACGCGACCAGACAGATCTCAGCGCAGCTCGATGACCGAAGGGTCCGACTCTGCATGTCGAAGGCGGATCTCGCTCGTCGCTCCGATGTATCTCAGCCGACTGTTAGACGGGTGCTCTCGGGTCAGGAGAGCCGACCTCGCACGGACACAGTCATCGCCATCGCTACCGCCCTGGGTGTCGAGGTGCGGTTGTCCGAGAACCCAGACGTGCACGAGACTCATGGAGTATCTGAGTTCCGGCGTGCGCAGGCCAAAGCGAAGGCGCGTCGTCTGGCCAGACTCGTACAGGGGACGATGGCGCTCGAAGCGGAGGCGGTGGGAGTGGAGACCCTTGCCGCCCTCGAGGAAGACAACCTGCACGCCCTCCTGGCAGGATCCGGTCGCCGACTGTGGGGTGAGTGAGGTGACGACCTGGGAGACGATACCGGGTGAGACTCCGATCGATCCCTCAGGACTCAAGCACAAGGGCTCCGTCACGAACCGGAAGGAACTGGCCGTTGTTGAGGCCAAGAACATCAACAAGGCGTTCCTGAAGTACCTGGCGGCAAGGCCAAGCCGCCGCTCTGCCCCCTTCGACTACGACTGGTTGCTCAGGCTCCACGATGAGATGTTCGGAGAGGTCTGGGAGTGGGCAGGGGTCGTGCGAAGCGAAGATCTGAACCTCGGCGTGCATCACTACCAGATTCGCGAGAGGCTCGTCGCGCTGCTTGGCGACCTGCACAGCTGGAGCGGGTTCGGGACATCCATTGAGGAGCAGGCTGTCCTCCTGCACCACAAGGCCGTTCAGATCCACCCTTTCCAGAACGGGAACGGACGCTGGGCGAGGCTCCTCTCGAACCTATGGCTCAAGCTCCACGGCGAACCGATCGTGGCTTGGCCTGACGAGGTCCTGGGTGAGTCCAGTCCAGTGCGCGATGAGTATCTGGACGCAATCAAGGCCGCAGACCGCGGCGACTACGAGGGGCTCACGGAGCTCCACCGCCGATTCCAGGAGGTGGGGGAGTAAGGAGCGGCGCGGGGGAGCGGATCTCGAACGAGTGACGCGGGGACGCGGGATCCCAGATCAACCAGGCGCACCGCTCTCTCGGTCGTGTAGGAGACCCGCCCATTTCTTCTGTTCGTATGTCGTGGATTCAAGCGAAGTCGATCGGGCATCCTGAACTCACCTTCCACGACCTCCACCTCTGCGCGGTGAACCTCGTCCGCTCAGGGGTTCCGCTGCCCGACGTAGGCCGCTGGCTCGGGCACTCGCCGAACTCGATCACGGTGACGATGAGGTATGCGCGGCACGCGCCGAAGGATGCGAGTCAGGCGGCTCGGAGTCTGCTGGAGGCGCGAATCGCGGCGGGTCAACGAGGTCCGGCCAGGATTGGCTCCTGGTCTACTTGCCCAACTCAACTGTGCCATACCACCTCACAACTGATTTCCCTGTCGGAGCTTACAGAGCCTCGAGGATGGCCCTGCTTGCTGATTCAGGCTCTCTGTCGGGCGTGGACAGCTTGATCTCTATCTGCCAATCAACTACTATTTCTGTCCAAATTAGCAGTTAAGTGGCACATGGAGATGACCACGGTGAAGATCCCCAAGACTCCCCCGCCGGTGAAAGATCGCTTGGCGATCCTCCATGATCCCAATGCGATCAGCGCACTGGCAATCCTGGTCGTGAAGCGCACGGTGACTGCCACACCCCACGGCAAGTACCTCCATTGGGACGAGCTCCTCCATCGACAGCCTCCAGAGGGCCTCTCACATGAGATGTGGTGGGCAGCCATCCGTCTGGTTCGGGCTCAGACTGAGAAGCAGCTGCCTCTCCCTGACAAGCAGGGCGGCGCATTCTCCTACACCAGCCCCGATCCTGTGCTGGAGCTCCTTCAGAAAATCGACAGAGACGCAAGCGGGAACATAACCCTTTCGGAGGAGGCGACCAGTCCTGAGAGTCGAGACCGGTATATCGTCAGTTCGCTGATCGAAGAAGCGATCACATCCAGCCAGCTGGAAGGGGCAGCTACGACGCGCCGCGTTGCCAAGGACATGTTGAGATCGGGACGGAAACCCCGAACGGTCGGCGAGAGGATGATCCTCAACAACTACGCCGCACTATCGCATGTCAGGGCGGTGAAGGATCGAGACCTGAGCCCGGAACTGATCTTCAGCTTGCACAGACTGCTGACGAATCACACCATCGATGACCCCGCAGAGATCGGAGACTTCCGCAAGGGCCAAGTCTACGTGTTCCACGAGACCAGTGACCTTGTGTTACACAACCCGCCTCCAGTTGAGCAACTACCTGGGCGGATGGAGGAGATGTGCCGCTTCGCGAACGGGGAGATCCCAAACTACTACGTGCATCCCGTGATCCGAGCGATCGTTCTGCACTTCTGGCTGGCCTACGATCACCCGTTTGTGGACGGAAACGGCAGAACTGCGCGTGCACTGTTCTACTGGTCGATGCTGCACCAAGGCTACTGGCTCTGTGAGTACATATCGCTATCGGACATCGTGAAGAAAGCGCCAGCCAAGTATGCTCGAGCGTTCCTTCACAGCGAAACCGATGAGAATGACGTGACGTACTTCATCCTTCATCAACTCAAGTGCATCATCCAGGCGCTGGACAACCTGACGAGCTACCTCAGCCGGAAGGCAAAGCAGCTCCGGACTGCAAGGTTCCTCCTGAGGAAGTCCACAGATCTGGTGAATCACCGCCAGCTTGCGTTGCTCTCTCATGCCCTCAAGAAGCCCGGAACGGACTACACATTTGAGTCACACAGGGTCAGCCACAACATCGTTCGACAGACTGCCAGGTCTGACCTGCTGGGTCTTGTCGACCTTGGCCTTCTTGAAAAGTCGCGCCAGGGAAGGAAGCATGTATTCCGAGCAGTCCCCAACCTCGCTGAGGAGTTGGCGACCCTGGGCAGTTGAACTCGATCTGTGCCTCAGCCTGTGGGCCGGGCGGCCTCTGTTCGATGAGTGGGGCAGGGATGTCATTCTGCCTTGGTCTGAGACAGTCCTCAATGAGGCGGCGTCCGAGTAGGGGTGGCGAATTCCGGATGCCCACCTGGTTCCACGACGCTGAGCCACAGCTGCGGGGCACATGGACGGTGGTCAGACAGTCTTCAACTCAACACTGTGCGGCGAGAGTGCCTCGAATGTGTTCAGGTACTCGTCCCTCATGGCAGCGCCCACTCGGGTTGAGGCACCGACCAGGAACGACTGCTCGACAGCTGCCACGAGCGACTTAGCGTCCACTTCCGAAGCATTCGCGTAGAAGGAGGTCTGGAACACGACTCGCCCTGCCTCAACGAGCCTTACCTAGGAACCAGATCGCACCGTCTTCCCAGATCTTCAGGCTGACATGCGGACACGAGGCAGGCTCGAAGGAGAAGGTGAGCCATTCGTAGCCATCTTCGTCGCCTCGCTCACAGCTCCACGAGAAGACCTTGTGCTTCATGGCCTTGCTTCGTCGTCTGAAAGCCTCCCGGGTGCGAGTCAGGAACGCGGACTGAACCAGTGGCCATGTGGGTGTGCGCTTCGTAGCCAAGGATCATCCTCGTCAGGGACTGCGGTTTCGCATGGGGATCGGTTCGTGCGGATCAGCGCCGGCAATGGCCCCGGTTGCCCGCCTCAGGCGGCGCTCAATGATCCAGCCTACGCTCTGCAATCCTACCCCCAATCGCTGGTCGTGCCGACCCCGCTGAGGCGTTACGAGTTCTCGCGGTCGCGCACAAGGGCTTCTCGAATCGCTACCCTACAGTTGCCTGCAGTCGCCGCCACGAGGGCCGTTTCTGGATGCCCAGCGGGAGGTGTCTGGCGAGCCGCTACTCGGGCTCATCTTCCCAAAGACGGCCCTCTCGAACGACTCTGCAGTGGTAGCACGCTGAGTGAGCGCCGTCCTGGTTGTACCAGCGGTGCTGACTGCCGGCGGCCTCGCAGTCACGACCCTTTGGTGCGACCCAGTTCAGCCACATGGGGACGTGGGCGCGAAGCCAGGAGCGCCAGTTGTAGGGATTTCCCCTGACGTAGCAGCCGTGGTCGTCGCCGAGGTAGCGGTACATCGGCAGTCCTCTCTTCTCGAACGCTGACATCCTACGTAGGTGGGGAGCGAGGTGCCACCGAGACTTCGTTCCGGGTGCGTTGCCCCCGAATCCGGATGCCCACCTGGATGCCCTTGGAGGCCCACCTGGTAGCCCATTGAAACCGTCGGAACTCGTGGGGAACTCGTAGGGAATCCGTGCGAAGTGCGTAAACGGGGCAGGTTTAGGTGGTGGGCCCTCCAGGATTCGAACCTGGGACCTTAGGATTATGAGTCCCGCGCTCTACCAACTGAGCTAAGAGCCCACCATTCGCGTGCGCTCCCCACGTGGGAAACTCGTGTTTGATGCGTCAAACACCATTGCCCCACGTGGGGGGGCGAAGCCGCCGCACCTTCTCAACTCGCGCGGGTCCGGTCAAGGGGCGGCGAGGGCGCGCCGAAAGAGAGGGGCAGGGGCAGACCGGGTTCGCCATCGCAAACCTTCGGCCATGGCCACCCCTCCGGTATGCATGAACCCGTCGCCGGACCACGGCCGTCCGACCGGCTGACACTTCTACGATCGACACGGGGCGGCTCCCAAAGCCCCGGGAGGAAGCTGGATGAAGTTCGACAGGAAGTTCGCGGGCTGGCTCATGCTCGTCCTGATCTGCGCGCTGCTCACACCCGTCGCCGCGTTCGCACAGGAAGAGACCAAAGCCAAGGCCGGGGCCGAGGCGGAAGAAGACGGCGAGGGCGAAGACCTCGACCGCGTCATCGTCGAAGTCGAAGCCGCGGTCTACTCCAAATATGTCTGGCGCGGGCTCGTCATGGTCGATGACGGGGTCCTCCAGGCGAACGTCGACATCATGTGGCGCGGGTTCACGTTCACGGGCTGGGGCAACGTCGACCTGACCGACGAGAACGACAAGAAGGGCGAGTTCAGCGAACTCGACGTGATCGTGGACTACGAAATCGACGCGGGGCCCCTGGACCTCCACGTCGGCGCGATCGGGTACTTCTTCCCCGACGCAGGGGGAGACACGACCGAACTCTACGTCAGCGCCGGGCTGGACGTCCTGCTCTCACCCACGCTGACCATCTACCGCGACATCGACGAGGTGGACGGCTGGTACCTCTCGCTCTCGGGAAGCTACTCCTTCGGCGGACTGTTCCAGCTGACCGAAAAGGTCGGGCTGAGCCCCGAGCTGACGGCGTCCGTCGGCTGGGCCGACTCGGGCTACAACAGCGACTACTACCGCCACGGAGACAACGGCCTGGCCGACCTGACGGTGGGGTTCGTCGTGCCGTGGAGCGTCCTGGACACCGCGACGGTGTTCGCCGGGGCCTGGGCCTCGATGCTGCTGGACCGCACCGCGCGCGACCGGTCCCGGAACGCCGACAACTTCTGGATCGGGATCGGCGGGTCGCTGAAGTTCTGACGAAGTCCGATCAGCGGCGGCGACGGGTCGCCAGCAGCCAGAGGACGGCGATACCGGCGATGAGCTTCACGAGGTCGAGACCGGCGTAGATCCGGTGGAGCCGGCCGAGGGCGACGCGGTCCGGGGGCATGTTCGCGCGGTCGGAAAGATCCACTCCGTCCGCGCGGAGCTTCTCGATCTTCGCGACGATTGCGGGAGTCAGGAAGAGCAGGAAGACCACCACGATCAGCGTCATCGTGAGGACCGCTCCCGTGGCGATCCGGTGGCGCCGGGCCGTTCCCCACCCCGCGCGACCGAGGAGGGCGCACGACAGGACCGCGATCGCGCCGAGGACGCCCTCGAACAGGTTCATCCTCGGGAAGAGCGCGACGCCGAAGTCCGCCGCGCGGTCGCGGGGGAGGATCGAGTCGTCGAAGACGATGGGGAGGGCCACCGCGCCGACGACGATCCCGCCGCCGACCCAGACGCCCACGCAGACCGTGGTCAGGAAGGCGAGCAGATCCAGGCGCCGCGAGGGGGAAGGGACGTTCATGTGCAGGGATTCTACCCCGCACGGTCCGCGCCGCTGAAAGCCGCCGAAATTGACCCCGGATGTCCTGAAACGTAGGATTCCCGGATTGGTCCCGAAATCTGCCGTGCCGCACGCACGGGAAGGAATCTGAAATGCTGACTCTGACCGACGCGGCGAAGAACCGCGTCAAGGAACTGGTGAACGACGAGACCGGCAGCCAGCTGCGCATCTTCGTGCAGGGCGGCGGCTGCTCCGGCTTCCAGTACGGCCTCGCGTTCGACGAGCCGCGCGACGGCGACGAGACGATCGAGATGGAAGGCTTCTCCATCCTCGTGGACAAGTGGTCCCGGCCCTACCTCGACGACGTGACCGTCGACTTCGTCGATGCCCTCACCGGCGCCGGCTTCAAGTTCGAGAACCCGAACTCCACCGGCAGCTGCGGCTGCGGCTCCTCCTTCTCCGTCTAGCTCCCTCCCCCGGGTCCCACCGATGGACGAACACCTTCTCGAGCGCCTGAGAGAGGCGGTGGGGGAGAAGTTCGTCCTCGTTACCGCCGACGATCTCGAACCCTACACCCACGACGAATGCCAGGGCCTCTTCGCCGATCCCGAGGTCGCGGTGCGTCCGCGGACGACGGAGGAAGTCGCGGCGGTGATGCGCCTGGCGAACGAGGCGCGGGTGCCCGTCACGCCCCGGAACGCCGGGACCGGGAAGCACGGCGGCTGCGTGCCCGTCGAGGGCGGCATCGTCCTGTCCCTGGACCGGATGAACTCGATTCTGGAGATCGACACGCGGGACGGGTTCGCCGTCGTCGAGCCCGGCGTCGTCACCGAGACGCTGCAGGAGGCGGCGGCCGAGGCCGGCTTCTTCTACCCTCCCGACCCCGCGAGCAAGGGGTCCTGCCACATCGGCGGGAACATCCTGACGAACGCCGGCGGCATGCGCGCCGTCAAGTACGGCACCACGCGCGACTTCGTCTTCGGCCTGACGTTCGTCACCGCGACCGGGGACGTGGTCGAGACCGGCGGCAAGATGCTCAAGGAGTCGTCGGGCTACCAGCTCGCGCGGCTGATCGCGGGCTCCGAGGGGACGCTCGGCGTCGTCACGAAGTGCGTGATGCGGCTGCTGCCGAAGCCGCGGGCGCGGGGGCTGCTCCACGTGCCGTTCGACTCGCTCGACCTCGCGGTGGACGGCGTGGCGAAGGTCTTCGCGACCGGGATCACTCCGTCGGCGTGCGAGTTCATGGAGCAGGCCGCCATCGAGGTCGCCGCGCGCCACGCCGAGACGGACACGCCGTTCCCGGGTGCGGAAGCGCAACTGATCATCGAGGTGGACGGGCGGGACGAGGATTCGGTCTCCGCCGACCTCATGCGGATCGGCGAGGCGCTGCTCGAACTCGGCGCGATGGACGTGATCGTCGCGACGGAGCGCCGCAAGATGGAGGCGCTCTGGCAGGTCCGCCGCGTGATCGCGGAAGGGCTGAAGCGGTTCACGACCTACCGCGGCGTGGACAGCGTCGTGCCGCGCTCGCGGATCGCGGATCTCGTCCGGGCGTCGCGAGAGGTCGGCGCCGCGCACGGCCTCGACGTCGTCTCCTTCGGCCACGCGGGCGACGGCAACCTCCACATCAACCTCATCCGGACGGAGGCGCAGGCCACCGACGAGGAGTGGAAGGCGGCGCTGGCGGCGGGTCACGAGGCCCTCGTCCGGGCCGCGATTTCGCTGGAAGGATCGATCTCCGGGGAGCACGGTATCGGGCGGACGGAGCGGCCCCTGTTCCACCTCCGGCACGCGCCGGAGGCGATCGCGCTGATGAAGCGCATCAAGGCCGCCTTCGACCCGAACGGCATCCTGAACCCCGGAAAGGTCCTTCCATGACCCGGAACTCACTCTGGAAGCACTTCGTCGGGGCGGCGATCCTGGTTCTCGCCCTCGCGACGGCCCCCCTGTCCGCGGCGGGGAAGAAGCCCGCAGCCGGGAAGAAGCTCGAGCCCGGGAAGATCCACCACCTCACGTCGGAGAAGCACGGACGGGCGTACTCCCTCTACGTGCCGTCCGGCTACTCGCCGAAGGTCAGCTGGCCCCTGGTGATCTCCAGTCATGGACGCGGCGGGCGGGGGAAGAACGAGATCAACCCCTGGAAGACGCTCGCGAACGCGCACGGGCTCATCGTGGCGTGTCCGGACATGCTGACGGCGACGACCGAGGAGGACCTCCCGGGGACGTCGGGCAAACCGCGGGCGGAGGAGGACGAGGAGGTGCTGCTCTCGATTTTCGAGACGATCTCCTCGCGGTTCCGCGTGAACCGGCGGGCGGTGATGATCACCGGCTTCTCCGGCGGCGGGAACCCGTCGTACTGGACGGGGCTTCGGCACCCGGACGTCTTCACCCACATCTGCACGCGCGGCGGCAACTGGGCTCCGCAGGAGTTGCCGAAGGACGAGGCCGTGATCGCGGCGGGGAAGGACCGGCTGCGGATCTTCATCTTCTACGGCGAGAAGGACCACGTGCTGATCCTCGGCGAGGGCGGGAAGCCGGGCCAGGCCGTGCAGGCGTACGAGGCGCTGAAGAAGGCCGGCTACGCGCACCTCGCCATCGAGAAGGTGCCGGGGATGAAGCACGAGTCCCGGCCGAAGAAGGCGGCGGAGTGGTTCGGGGAGTTCCTGACCGCGAACCGGAAGAAGTTCGCGGCGGGGGACGAGGTCGACGGCCTCGTTGTGGACGCGAAGGCGGCGATCGCGAAGAAGGACTACCGCAAGGCCGGCCGGGCGCTCTCCAGAGCCCGCGACATCGAGAAGAAGCACGGCCTGGAGTCGCGGGTGGAGGCCGAGCTCGCGGCCCTGAACGAGATCGGGATGAAGATCGTCGGGGAGGCGAAGGAGGCGCACGC
>JBDLIY010000014.1:0-20293 GCA_039714635.1 Planctomycetota bacterium | reverse complement strand
GTCGTTCACCGGGATCCTCAACCGGGACCCGAAGATGGAGCCGGGGGTCCTCCGGCACGGCGATGACGACCTGCAGGCGATGGCGGAGGCGATTCACTTCACCCGGCAGCACGACGACGGTCTCGGGCTGGACACGATCGCGGACGCGGACCTGGTCATCCTCGGGCTGTCCCGGACCGGGAAGACGCCCACGAGCATCTTCCTCTCCTGCCGGAAGCTGAAGGTCGCGAACATCCCGATCGTGCTCGACCGGCCGATTCCCCGGGAGGTGATCGATCTCCCGATGAAGAAGGTGGGGTTCCGGATGCAGCTGGAGCGGCTTCACCAGCTTCGTTCCGAGCGGACGAGACGATTCCGCACGGGAGAGCTGGACGAGTACGCCTCCGAGGCGCACATCCTGGAGGAACTGGAGTACTGCGACCGCCTGTACCGTCGGATCCCCCGGCTGCCCACGATCGACGTGACGAACCGCTCGATCGAGGAGACTTCGGAGTGGATCACGCGGCACGTGCTGTAGAAACCGGCCTCTACAGCTTCCGCACCGCCGCGATCAGGAAGTTCGCCACCAGGCGCTGGGCGGAGAAGGTGCCCTTCAGGTTGCCTTCCTTCTGGTAGACGTGGCCCAGCATGTGGAGGACGCGGCCCTTGCCGTAGCGGAAGGTCGCGGCCACCGGGTCGACGCCGTACTTCGCCATCAGATCGTCGGACCGGATCAGGACCTCGACCTCGCCGGGCTTCTTCACTTCGAAGGGGAAGGACGACTCCTCCAGCCACCACTTCGCCGAGCCGTCGGTGATCGTCGTGCCCTTCAACAGGAAGTGGCGGCGCTTCGCCGGGTCGCCGCGGATCCGGATCACCTCGTCCGGGGTGATGACCTTCCGGCCGTTCTTCCTCAGCGGCACGAGGTAGTCCTCGAAGGCCGGCTCGACCACGTTCGCGAGGGCCCAGTCCGTCGTCAGGAGGTAGCCGCCGCCCTTCACCCACTTGCGGATGCGCTCGACGGTCTTCTTCGACAGGGTCTCGTTCGAGCAGTTGATGACGATGACCTTGCGGCCGTCGAACTTCATCCGGTCCAGGGAGACCATCGGTACGCAGTCGTGGGGGAGCTTCAGGAGGTGCAGCACCTCTTCGCAGGTGTCGTAGTGACCGCGGGCGACGAGGATGTCGGACTTCGAAAGCCGCCGGAGGAAGGCGCTGAGGCCGCCGCGGCCGCCGAGCAGGAGGCCGCTCGCCTTCTGGTTCATGCCCGCCGCGCCGTCCTTGCCGAACGCGCTGTCGGGCAGGGCGATCGTGCCGCCCGCCGAGTTCCGAAAGGCGTCCGACAGGTCGGTCGGCATCGGCCCGATGTCCGGAAGGGGGATGTCCTCCTCCTCCTCGACCTCGGGCATCTCGTCCGGCACCGGGTCCATGTCATCGGGGACGGGGAGGTCCTCGGGCTCGTCGATTTCCGGCGGGGCGATGTCCTCGTCCGGGTTCAGTTCCTCCTCGAGGAGGGAGGAGAGGTCTTCCTCCAGCCGGCCGTCCACGCGGCCGAGCGGCGAGCCGTCGGTGACCGGGACGAAGGGGACCCAGAAGAAGGCGTAGATGACGACGCAGTGGAGGAAGAGCGACGCGGCCCACCAGGGCGTGCGCCGCAGGTTGGCGAGAAGCTCCTCGCCGAACGAGGTCCGGTGGGCGTCGGAGACGAGCTGCTTCGTCTCGCGGGCGGGGGTCGTGTCCTTCGGGGCGTCGTCGCCGTCGCTTTCCGGCTCGGTGGCCGGCGCGGGCGTGGGGTCGCCCTCCAGGGCCTCGATCCGGATCCAGACGTCCCCGAGGTCGATCTGGTCGCCGACGATGAGGGGCGAGCGGTCGATGGACTCCCCGTTGCGCCGCGTGCCGTGGCGGCTGTTCAGGTCCAACACCTCGAGCCCGGTCTCTCCGGCGCGACGGATGAGGCAGTGCTTCCGCGACACCGAGGGGTCGGAGAGGGTGATCGTGTTCGCGTCCGTCCGGCCGACGAACACCTTCTCCTCATCGAGCGTGAGGGTCTGGACGATGCTCCCGTCCTTGACCGTCATCCGGATCATCTCGACCGATTCTACCTTTCCCCGGGAGGCGAGCAGACTCCCGGCCCGTTTCTCTTTCGGCATTTCGGCCCGCCGGTTTGAACGCTTGTTCCGGTCGCGGGTTACGATTCCGCGATGATCCGGGCCCTCTTCCTCCTCGCCGCACTGACGATCTCCGTCGACGGGCCGGCCGATTCCGCGCCCGAGTGGGAGGCGCGGGTGACGACCCTCGCCGGGCAGGTCGAGCGGGCGATGGGGTTTACGTACGACGGCGCGATCCGCGTCGAGCTGGCCCCGACGGACGCGGACTTCCGCCGCCGGGCGCCCCGCGCGCCCGCCTGGGCCGCGGCGATCGCCCGGCCCCGGGCCGCCACTCTCGTCGTCCGGCTCCCGGCGACCGGCCCCGCGACGGGGACCGACGTGACGAGCGTGCTCCGGCACGAGCTGGTCCACCTGATGCTGCCGCAGCGGCTGGGCGGGCACGAGCGGGTTCCGCTGTGGTTCGAGGAGGGGCTCTGCCAGGTCCTCGGGGCGCGGATCCTCCCCGTCAGCACGGCCCGGCTCAAGATGGCGGCGGCGGCGGGGCGGCTCTTCCCGTTCTCCGCCCTCTCCCGCCAGTTCCCCGACGGTCGGGCGCCGGCCTCGCTGGCGTACGCCCAGTCCGAGAGCGTGGTGGAACGCCTGGTCGCTACCGGGGGGATCGAGCGGCTGCGAGTCCTCCTGGATCGGATCGAGGAGACGGGGAGCTTCGAGGGAGCGCTGGCCGATGTCTACGGCGTCACGACGGGGGAGCTCGAGGCCGCGTGGCGGACGTGGTTGCTCGAGAAGGGCCGGCCGTGGTGGCTCGAGGCGATCCTGTCGAACCTGGTGGCGGTCCTCCTGTTCACCGCGTCGATCCTCGTGATCCTCGCCTGGCTCCGCGCGCGTCGGCGGGGGCGTGAGACGTACGAATCGCTTCCCGAATGACGAGCCGGATATCATGGCGCCCCTGATGAGCGGCCCCCTCACCCTCGAATCCGTCTCCGGTCCGGAGTCCGCGAGCCACTCGGTTCTCGTGGGCCGTTCCGCCTATCTCGGTCGGGAGGGCGGCGTCGAGATCCGGCTGGACGACGTCGACGTGAGCCCGCGCCACGCGCTGGTGACCGATCGGGGCGGGCGCTGGATCATCACCGACCTCGGGAGCCGGACCGGCACGCGCCTGAACGGCGTCGAGATGTCGCCGATCCGCCCCGTCGTCCTGGGCGAGGGCGACCTCGTCGAGATCGGCCCCTGGACGTTCCGGGTGATCCTCGCCGCGACACGGGGGGTTCCCGTCACCGCGGAGCCGAGTGAGGAACTCGGGGACGCCACGGTCTACGACGCCGAGCTGACCGAGAAGGCCGGCGAGCGGCTCTCCCGCCTGACCGAGTACGTCACGGAGGTGAACAGCGCGCGGTCCGAGGACGATCTCGCGGAGTTGACGGTGCGGACCGCCCTCGCGGGGACGGGGTTCCCGCGGGCCGCCGTGCTGCGGACGGGCGCCGCCGGGGACGAGATCACCGTGGTGGCGGCGCGCGCCCGGGACCCGGGGGACGCCGGCGCGTTCGGCATCAGTCGCAAGCTCATCCGCGAGGCGATGAAGGGCCGCCTGGTGCGGCTCTCCCACCTGCCGGAGATCCGGGCGTCCCGGACCGTGGCCGACCTGGGCATCCAGTCCGCGCTGTGCGCACCGATCCGCGTGGGGTCATCCACCGCGGCGCTGCTCTACCTCGACGCGCGGGCCGGCGAGCGGGGCATGCTCCCGGACGCCAACGACTTCTGCGCGACGCTCTCCGTCGTCTGCGGCCTCGCCCTGTCGAGCCTGAAGCGGGCGGACCTGGAGAACCGGCACCGGGCGCTGAAGTCCGAACTGCTGGCGGCCCGGGAGGCGCAACAGCTCATCGTGCCGGCCACCGGCGGCGTTTGCGACGGCCTGGCCTTCTCGGTCCGGACCCACCCGGGCATGGTCGTGGCCGGCGACATGTTCGACGTCGTCCCGCTTCCGGACCGCCGCGTGGCGGTCGTCATCGGCGACGTGACCGGCGCCGGGATCGGCGCGGGGATCCTGATGGTGGCCGGCCAGGCGAACCTCCACGCGGCCCTGAAGCGCACCGGGGACCCCGGCGAGGCCCTGGAGGCCGTGAACGACTACATCGCCTCCCGTTCCGCGATGAACCGGTTCATCTCGATGTGGGTGGGCGTCTTCGACCACGTCGGCCGCACCGTGACCTACTCCGATGCGGGCCACGGTCACTGGCTGGTCGTGCGGACCGACGGCCGGGCCGCGCACCCCGGCGCGACGGGCGGGATCCCCGTCGGGATCGATCGCGGCGCCCGCTACCGCACGCACGCGATGCCGTTCCACGGCGGGGAGCGCGTCATCCTCTTCTCGGACGGCGTGGTGGAGCAGCGGTCCCCGAACGGGGAGCCGTTCGGGGTCGAGAGGGTCCGGGCGGAGGTCTGTGCCTCCGGCTCCGCGAGCGAGGACGTGGAGCGTCTCTTCTCGAGCCTGGTGGACTTCGCGGGAACGGAGGCCCTGGACGACGACACCACGGCGGCCTCGGTGGAGTGGCACGGCTGACGGACGGTCAGGGCCTGTCTGGAAACAACTGCTGCTCAGCCCCGCAGTTCGTCCCAGGCCGCGAGGATCCTCTCCGGGGTCGATCGGTCCCGCGGGCTCTCGATCGTGAACGGCGCGCCGCAGGTCACGGTGAGCCGGTGGCGGCGGGGGAAGAGTTGCCCGCGGCGGCAGACGTGGTACGAGCCGTCGATCCAGGCCGGCACCACGGGGACCTTCGAGCGGGACGCGAGGAACGAGATCCCCGGCTGAAGCGGGCTCAGGTTCCCGTCGGGCGACAGCTGGCCTTCAGGGAAGAGACCGACGAGGCCGCTGGCCTTGAGGACGTCGAGGGCGCCGCGGATCGAGTCGCGCGGCGGGCCGTTCTCGTTGACCCGGATCGCGCGGACGAAGCGGTAGAACCACTGCTGCGCCTTCATGTCGAAGAAGTCCGACGTCATCAGGAACCGGAGCGGGCGGTGCGTGGCGGCCTGGAGCAGGAAGGGGTCGAGGAAGCCCGCGTGGTTCGCGACGACGATCCCGGGCCCCTCGGCCGGAATGTGGCGCGTCCCCTTCAACGTGAGGTCGAAGAGGACGCGCATCACCGCGTACGCGGGCGGCAGAACGATCGCCCGGGCCGCGAGTTCCGGGAGGTGACGGAACCTCATCGAACGGTGAGGATCCCCTCCTCGGACAACCGCTTCCACTGCGTGGACGGGTACCTGTTGATGCACTCGCGGAAGAGGCTGCGGGCGCGGTTCTTCCAGTCGTCGCCCTGGCGCATCGTGTAGGACTTCGCGGCGTAGTAGAGCGCCATCGCCGTCTGCTCCTGGTTCGTGTCGTAGAGGATCACGGTCCGGAGGAAGCAGAGAAGCGCCTCGCCCCACTCTTCCTTGGCGTAGTGGCAGCGGCCGAGGCCGTTGTAGGCGCCGGCGAGCACGTCCGGCTCGTCCGAGGAGGCGGCGATCTTCTTGAAGAAGTCGAGGGCCTCGCCGTACTTCTCCAGCAGGAGAAGGCAGTCGCCGATGCCCAGGCGGGCGAGGATCGCCACTTCCTGGAGTTCGCTCTTGCTCTCCACCTGCTCGAGCAGGGCCTTGTACTGGGAAAGGGCCTGGTTGATCAGCGCGGTGTTGCCGCTCTTCTCACCCTTCAACTGGGTGATCTTGATCATCCAGTACTTCCCCTTCATCTTCGCGCCCTCGGGCAGGCCCTTCAGCCGCTCGATCTTCCCGAACGAGCTGCGCGCCTTGGCCTCGTCGCCGAGGGCGAGCCAGGCCAGGCCCTTCGACACGAGCACCTTCGGCAGGAACTTGCCCTTCGGGAAGTCCCTCTCGTAGCGCTCCCAGGCGGCGATGGCGTTCTGGAAGTCGCCGGCGCCCTCCTGGTAGATGCGGCCGATGTTGTAGAGCGAGTACTGGCGGACCCAGTGCGGGTTGCGCTTCTGCTTCGCCAGCGCGTCGAACCCGGCGACGGCGTCGCCGAAGTGGCCGCTGCCCATCGCGTCGCTCGCCTCGAGGAACGCGGCCGGCTTCTCGCCGTAGACGACCCGCCGGATCTTGGCGGTGTCGTACTTCTGGCGCTGGCCGACCCCCTCGATCTTGTAGAAGGTGACGTCGTAGTTCTCCTCGACGACCGTGTACTGGGAGGCCTCCAGGTCCTCCACGGAGGGCTCTTCCTGTTCACCGGCCGCCGGGGCCGTCGGCATCCACTTGCCCGTCTTCAACTGAATGAGGTCGCCCGCGAGGACCGGCGCCGCGAACAGCGCGAGGGCCGCCGCGACGAGAAGGCTCGTCTTCGTCATCTTCATCGTACCCACTCCGAATTGACGCGAGGTCGGCACCGGCAGGGAAGCGCCGGCAGAGTCTCCAATGCTACCGGGTGGGGGAACCCGGTCAAATTCATTCGACAGACTCCGCCGGGCGGGGAACAGGTGCATCCAGTCTAACCGGGCTGGCTCATCGGGCCGGGCGGATCGTCAATCGGACGGGGGAAGGCCGGACAGGGAGCCGCCGGCCTCCGTGCTCCGCCGGACCGCGATCAGCTCGGCCACGATGGCCACCGCGATCTCCTCGGCGGTCTGCGCGCCGATGTCGAGGCCGATCGGCGCCCGGACCCGTGCGAGCGCCTCCTCCCCGACGCCCCGTTCGAGCAGGTCGTCGTAGATCGCGCGGATCTTGCGCTTGCTGCCGATCATGCCGACGTAGCGGGCGGCGGTGCCCAGGGCCCAGGCCAGGCAATCGCCATCCATCCGGTGGCCGCGCGTGACGATCACGACGGAGCTGTTCTCGCCGGCCGGGAGATCGCGGAGGGTCTCCTCCCAGGGGCCGGCGCGGCACTCCGCGGCCATCGGGAAGTGCTCGGCGTTCGCGAAGTCGGCGCGGTCGTCGATGACGGTCGTCCGGAAACCGGCGAGGTCGGCCACCGTCGCCACGGCTTTCGAGACGTGGCCGGCGCCGCAGAGGATGAGGACGGGCACGGTCAGCGGCTCCACGAACACCTCCACCTTCCCTCCGCACAACAGCCCGCTGTTTCCGCCGTGTTCTTCCGTCAGGGAGAACTCGAGGAGCTTCGGCTTCTCGGTGACGAGGACTTCCCGGGCCGCCTCGCGGACGTCCGCCTCGAGGCAGCCGCCGCCCACGGACCCGGAAATGGACCCGTCGACGCGGACGAGCATCTTCATGGCCGGCTTGCCCGGGCTGGAGCCGAGGACGCGGACGATGGTCGCCAGGGCGGCGGGCTCCCCGCGTCGTCGCAGGTCGGCGATGAGATCGAACAGGTCGGCCATCCGGAAACGATACCCGATCCCCGAATCCGGGAATACGGAGGCGTAACTCTTTTTGCCGGATTCGCCCCGCCCCCGGATCTAGGATGAACGAATGGTTCGTCGCCTGCTCCTCCTCCTGTTCGCCGTTCTGCTCCTCGCGGGCACCGCCCGCGCGCACATCCCGCCTCCGTACTGGGTGTACGCGATCATCGAGGACGAGGAGGTGATCTGGGGCCTGGTCGTGGACGAGGGGATCTTCGCGGAGTGGTTCGGCATCAAGGCGGCGGTTCTCGCCGAGGCCACTGAAGAGGAGAAGAAGGCCCTCGCGTCGGCGGTGGAGGAGTTCTTCGCCGAATTCACCGAGGTGGAGATCGACCGGGTCCCGGTGCGGGGCCGCCTCGAGGACGTGAAGATCGACCTGATCGACGTGGAGCAGTGGCCGTACGCGCACCTGACGGTCGCGTTCGCGACGAAGGGCGCCCCGAAGCGCGTCTCCCTGACCTGGAAGAAGTGGGAGAGCGAAGCCGAGTTCTTCATGCCGGGCATCGACGCGGAGATCGAGTACGGCGAGGAGGCGGACTACTTCCTCTTTTCGAGGAAGGAGCCCCAGTACATCTGGCACGCGCCGCGGGAGGACGCGGCCGTCGACCCGTTTCGGGCCCCGGACCCGGTCCGCGGCACGAAGCTCCCGGTTCCGATCCTCTCCCTGGCCTTCGTCCTGGCCGGCCTCGCCGCCTTCCCGATGCTCCGCTCCCGGCCGCGCCTGCGCATCGGCTCGTCGATCCTCGCCGTCGCCCTCGCCGTCGCCCTCGCCGGCGTCGCCGTGGCGGAGGTCCGGCTGCCCTGGGGATCGGGCTTCGAGCGGCCCTCGGAGGCGGAGGCGACCGAGGTCTTCACGGCGCTCCATCGGAACATCTACCGCGCGTTCGACTTCGAGGAGGAGGACGCGGTCTACGACACGCTCCGGCTCTCGGTCACCGGGGACCTCCTCGACAAGATCTACACGGAGATCTTCACCAGCCTCATCGCCCGCGACCAGGGCGGCGCGATCGTTTCGGTGAAGTCGACGAAGATCCTCGCCCTGGATGTGGCCTTCCCCGACGACCCGAGTGCGCCCTGGTTCGGCGCGGTCTGCCGCTGGCAGGTCCACGGGCAGATCACGCACTCGGGCCACACCCACGTGCGCGTGAACGCGTACCAGGCGGACTTCACCGTCGTCCTCGAGGACGGGGGCTGGCGGATCGCGACCGTTTCCGTCACGGCGCAGGAACGGCTGGATACCCAGAGGTTCGGGCGGGAACCCGGGAACGAACTGGACGGTGCGGAGGAACTGAAATGAGCAGACCCCTCGGACTGACGCTTGTCGTGCTGGCCCTTCTCGCCTGTGGCGACGGGACCCCCGACGGCGGCCCGGACGCGGCCGGAAAGCCGCTCGTCATGACGACCTTCTATCCCACGGTCTACTTCACCCGGCGGATCGCCGGCGATCTCGTGACCGTGGCCTGTCCCGTCCCGGAGGACGAGGACGCGATCTTCTGGCAGCCGGACGAGGAGACGATTGGCCGCTACCAGCAGGCCGACATGATCGTCATCAACGGCGCGCAATTCGAGAAGTGGGTCCTCACGACGAGCCTGCCCCCCGCGAAGGTCGTCGACACCGCGAAGCCCTTCGAGAAGGACTTCGTGCGGTTCGAGCATGCGGTGACGCACACCCACGGCCCGGCCGGCGAACACGCCCACGAGGGCATCGACGGCCACACCTGGCTCGACCCGGTGAACGCGAAGATCCAGGCCGGCGAGATCCACAAGGCGCTCGTCCGCCTGATGCCTGCTCAGGAAGAGACGCTCGACGCGGGCTTCGCGGCGCTCGTCGCCGATCTCGACGGTCTGGACGCGAAGTTCCGGGCGTTGCCGGGCACGCCGCCGCTCCTCGCCAGCCATCCGGCGTACAACTACCTGGCGAAGCGCTACGGCTGGAAGATCGTCAACCTCGACCTCGACCCGGAGACGATGCCGGCCGACGAGGTCTTCGCGCAGGTGAAGAAGACGCTCGAGACGCACCCCGCGAAGTTCCTGCTCTGGGAGAGCGACCCGACGGCGGAGATCGCGACGCGGTTCCGCGACGAGCTGGGGATCACGAGCGTGACGGTCTCCCCGTGCGAGATGATGACGGCGAGAGAGCTGGTCGGCCGTGAGGACTACCTGACCAAGATGACGCGGAACCTGGTGGTCCTGAAGTCGGTGTTCTCGGCGGGGGAGTAGGTCACACCCGCTTCATGTAGTCCTTCACCGACGTCAGCAGCACGTGCACCGGGGGGCCCTCGCCGCCCAGGTCGTCCTTCGCCAGCTTCGCCACCCTCGCGCCGTCGAGGCGGACCGGGTGGCGGTCGGCCTTGTTCAGCATCAGCACGATCCGGCGCGCGGCGGGGAAGCAGCGCAGGATGCCGCCGGCGTCGGTGAGGACCTCCGCGAAGGCGGCGCAGTCGAGGTCGGGCCCCAGCGCGTCGAGGCCTGCGACCGCGCAGACCACCGTCGTCAGGCGCGGGATCGGCCGCGGCGTCGTCACCGGCTCCGGCAGGCTCGCGCCGCCGGCGTCCTCCGCCTCGACGAAGACGTAGTCCGCGAGGTCGGTGAAGGTGTCGATCTCGTCCGGCCGGTAGCCCTTGAGCATGCCGTCCTCGAGCCGCTCCGCGGCCACGGTCACGGTGCCGTGCTCCTGGAGGTTCGGCATCAGCTCGCCGAACGGGCGCTCGTCGGTGAGAAACCGGTAGGGCGACTCGCCGGGAGCGGGGCGGAAGTCGCGGGTGGCGGCGCAGACGACGCGGCGGTCCTCCTTCGCCAGCCGTGCGGCGATCGAGTGCATCAGCATGGACTTGCCGCCGCCGCCGACGAACGAGACGACGTCCCCGGGCACGATGCCCAGGAACTTCTCCGTCTTCGTCAGCTCTCGGGGTCGGTCCATTCGCCGTCCACCACGAAGATCTTGCCGTCGCCGATGCGCCCGGTGCGGGCGGCGCGGCGAATCGCCTCGATCGCGTCGTCCGTCCTCTCCAGCGGGACCAGGCACTCCACCCGGACCTTCGGCAGAAAAGAGATCGAGTACTCGGAGCCCGTGTAGAGTTCCGCGTGCCCCTTCTGTCGACCGTATCCCCGGACTTCCTGAACCGAGATTCCGCGGGAATCGTGCTCCTTCAGCGCCTGGAGGACGGCGTCGAGGCGGAAGGGCTTCACGATGGCGACGAGTCGGTTCATCGGCTGGTCCACGGCGCCATGATAGTCGGCGCGGTGGGGCGAGGCGTAGAATGCGGTCGATGGACGTGACGACCACCGATCTCGAGAAGGCGCTGGCCCTGGCTCCGTTCGACGACACCGCCGCGCGCGAGGAGATGGGCTTCGTGCCGCGTCCCTCGCGACCGTCGCGGCCGTGGCGGGACGGCGCGGTGCTCGTGCTCTTCTACCCGGCGGAGGACGGCTTTCGCCTGGTCCTCACCCGGCGCACGGCCACCGTCGATCATCACCGCTCCCAGATCGCGTTTCCCGGCGGGCGTCGGGAGGACGGTGAATCGCTCCGCGACACCGCGCTCCGCGAGACCGAGGAGGAGATCGGCGTGCCGCGCTCGGCGATCCGTGTGCTGGGGGAGATGCCGCCCTTCCGGATTCCCCACAGCGGCTTCATCGTCCACCCGTTCGTCGGCGTGATGGGGTCGCGGCCCGAGATCCGGATCGACCCGCGGGAGGTGGCGGAGGTACTCGAGGCGCCACTCACCAGGCTCCTCGACCCGGCGACCCGGGCGGAGGAAGAGAGGGAGATCCTCGGCCTCACGGCGCTCGTGCCCTGGTTCGACCTGCCCGGTTTCGGGGAGCCGCCGCTCTGGGGCGCGACGGCGATGATGCTCGCGGGCCTGCTCGCCCGCATCCGCGCGGTGAAGAACGGGAGGGAAGCGTGAGCGTCCAGCCGGGACCGAAGGACCTCCTCACCGACGTCGCCGGGCTTTCCGTCGGCCACGCCGTCGACGAGACGATCCGCACCGGCACCACGGTCGTCCTGCCGGACGCGCCCGTCGTGATGGCGGCCGACGTCCGCGGCGGCGGGCCGGGCACGCGCGAGACCGATCTCCTCGATCCGTCCCGGCCGATCGCCGAGTTCCACGGCGCGGTCCTGTCCGGCGGCTCCGTCTTCGGCCTGGACGCGGCGTCCGGCGTCGTCGACCGGCTCTCCGCCCGGGGAATCGGCCTCGACCGCGGCCCCCGGCGGCTCCCCCTCGTGCCCGCTGCGATCCTCTTCGACCTGAGGAACGGCGGCGACAAGGACTGGGGGGACGTCTCGCCCTACCGGCGTCTCGGGATCGAGGCCTGCGAGGCCGCGGCCGTGGATTTCGCCGTCGGCCGCGTGGGAGCGGGCTTCGGCGCGACGGCCGGCGACGTCCCGGGAGGGATCGGCAGCGCGTCCGCGACGACCGGGGAGTGGACGGTCGCGGCGCTCGTCGCCGTCAACTCGTTCGGGGTGGTGACGACGCCCCCGGACGGGCTCGCACCCGTGCCGATGCCGAAGCTGGCGCTCCCGGGGGAGAACACGACGCTCGTCGTCGTGGCCACGGACCTCGCGCTGACGAAGGCGGAGGCGAAGCGCGTCGCGATGATGGCCCACGACGGGATGGCCCGGACGATTCGGCCGATCCACACGCCGTTCGACGGGGACACGGTGTTCGTGATGTCGACGGGCCGCGTTTCACCGGGCGCCGACCCGTCGATCACGCTGGTCGCGGCGGGGACGCTGGCCGCGGACTGCGTCGCGTCATCGATCCGACGGGCGATCCGCTGATCCGCCGTCCCCGGAGCGGTCCACCGGCAGGATCCCCCGCGTGATCGTTCCGATCAGCAGGGCGAAGAGCAGGTAGGAGATCCCCACCTGGATCACCACGGCGATCTTCGCGTCCGGCGTGACAGGAGTGATGTCTCCGAAGCCGAGGGTGGTGATGACGACGACGGAGAAGTAGAGCGAGTCGATCAGGGGCGCCGTGGACGTCTCGAGGCCCCGGTAGGCCGGCGCGTCGAGAGGATGCAGGCGGGCGATCGCGGCATTCAGCAGCGTGAAGCTGGCGACCAGGGAGCCGTAGAGGAACACGAGGCGGGCGACGTCCACCGGTCGCGGGTGGTTCCCGGGCCTGAGGATCACGGCGACGCGGCGCAGGAACATCCGGGCGTTGCTGTAGATCAGGAGCAGGAACGCCAGCGCCAGCGCCGGGAGCAGGTACGGCACGAACAGGAAGAAGGGCGCCAGGGCGCCGCAGACGAACCCGACGAGAGCGCCCTCTCGGGCCCAGGCGTGATCGTCGTGTTCCTCGATGAACCGGCGACGAACCCGGCCCAGCACCAGCCGGTGCAGGAGCCAGGTGGCGGCGGCCACGAGCCCCCCCGCGTAGACGCTCGCCATCGCGAACTCCACGACGGACATCTCCCCGATCGTCCCCTCGAGGCTCGCGATCCGGTCCTTCAGGGCGCTGAGCACCAGGAGACCCAGGAAGGTGCAGAGCAGGAAGTGGGAGTGGATGACCTGCAGCCAGTGGGGTCGGGTGTCCGGCATCGGCGGAGATGATACGGCTCAGTTCCGCCGCCGACCAGCCCCGTATTCCGCGGCGCTTCCGTTCAACCCCCGGTGCCCCGGAGGGCCGCGTCCACCTCGCGGAACAGCCGGGAGTACGTCTGGGTCGCCTTGGCCCGGGGCGCCCACTCCGCGAGCGGCATGCGGTGGTCGCCCATCCGCTCCACGACGCTGGAGAAGGGGATCCGCGTCTCGAGAAACGGGAACGGCAGGTCGTAGCCCGGCTCCGTGACGCGCCGGTGGAGCGACTTCCGACGGTCGACCATCGCGAAGAACGGGAGGATCCGGAGATCCCAGGGCCCGTGCTTCGAGAGGTGCTTCTTCAGCTGCTCGAGGGTTCGCAGCGAGAGGTGGGTCGGGATCGTCGGCACCAGCAGCGCGTCGGAGGCGTAGAAGACGCTCTCGCTGACCTTCGAGATGCTCGGCGCGCAGTCGATGAAGAGGTAGTCGTACTCGTCCGCGAAGGGAGAGAGCAGCTTGCGCAGGCGCTTCAGCGGCTTCTTCGTCGCGTCGAGCTCGAGGTCGAGGTTGCGGTAGGAGAAGTCGGCGGGGAGGAGGTCGAGGCCCTCGAAGTCGGTGCCGCGGATCTGCGGGTCGACGGGCACCTTGCCGCGGATCAGCTTGCGGCCGCCGCCCTTCACCTTCGGCTTCACGCGGAAGTAGAAGCAGGCCGCGCCCTGGGGGTCGAGATCCCAGATCAGCGTGCGGTGTCCTTCCTTCGCCGCGAAGTGGGAGAGGTTCACCGCGGTGGCCGTCTTGCCGACGCCGCCCTTGATGTTGTAGACCGCGACGATCTTCACGAGCCCGCTCCCCGGCGGCCGCCGAAGATCCGGTCCACCCTCTTCTTCCCGCTGTTCAGCTCGAACTTCCGGAAGCGCTCGTGGAACCGGGCGCGCTCCCGCGCCTGGCCCTTCTCGAGGCGCGCCGTGAGCCGGCCCATCGCCATGAGCGTCTCGGCCGGCGCCTTCCCCGCCGCCGCCATCCGCGCCGCGAACTCCTTCACGCTCGCCTGCTGGACCTCGTAGTCGTTGAAGTCGCCGAGCACGTCCTGCAACTGCTTGAGCGCCCGGATGAGAGTCGCGATCTCGTCCGCGTCGTAGAGGCCGCGGAAGAACTCCAGCAGGTAGCGAAGCTTCTTGCCGTCGATGCGGACGCGGTGGAGCGCCTCGCCCGGCGTTTCATCCGTGATCTTCGCGCCCCGCTCGAGCACGCGCAAAAAGACCTTGTGGATCCGCTCCGACGCGACCGCGCGGATCGGGCGGAGCGCGTGCGGCGGAGCGTTCTCGGTCGGCGTGGCCCGCGCGAGGAACTGCCGCCAGTCCTCGATCAGTCCCCGGTACCGCTCGGACGCGAGCACCTTCGCGAGTCTGCGCTGCTCCCGACGCTGCTCGGCCCGCAGGAACTCCTCCAGCGCGTCGAGGTGGACGGCGGCGGACTCCGGCAGCGCGCGGCGGTAGACGTCGAACTTCAACAGCCAGACGTCGAGGTCCCGGACCGGCCCGGTGGCGGTGCCGAGCCGGGAGAACTCCTCCTTGAACCGCAGGAACTCCGCCTCCGGGAAGACGCCCTTCACCTGCGTGAGGGCGGAGCGGGTGCGGCGGATGGAGACGCGGAAGTCGTGCAGGAACTCCGAGTCCGTGTCGGCGCGCGTCCCCTCCTCGTTGCGCAACATCGTCACGAGGAGGCTCCGGTGGACGAGGCGCATCGCGTCCGCCGTCGGCAGATCCGGCGTGAGGCTCACCGCGACCTTGCTCGAGTAGTCCCCGGGTTTCCGACCCGCGGCGGCGAGGGCGGTCTCCAGGTCGCCGGCGTTGTCCGCCTCGAGAGGGAACCGGCCTTCGAGGAACGCCGTGACCGCCCGGAACTCGCTCACGTAGCCGCGGACCGGCAGCACGGTCAGCCGGCCGGGCAGATCGCGCTCCTCCGCCTCGCCCGGCAGGTTGACGGTGCCGCTCTCGACGGCGACGCGCACGACGGTCTTCTCCTCGTCGTCGAGGACGCGGACGACGCGGCCCCGCTTCGCCACGCAGACGCGCGGCAGGAGCCGCCGCATCTCGATCACCTTGCCGAGGGCCGTCCGCAGTTCGCCCTCCGGCAGATCCCACGCGAAGGCGGGCGGCTTCCCCGTCCGGCGACCGAACGGCACGCTGCCGTCGCGCGTCCTCCAGACCCAGCCCGCGCGCTCGACCTCCAGGGTCCCGCCCGCTTCGTGGATGCGCCAGTCGAAGGTGTCGAAGAACGTCCGCCGCAGGGCGGGACCGTCCTCGGTGATCACGGGCGCCCACTCGGAGAGCGCGGCGACGATGGCGATGGCGTGGTCGGCGTCGGCGAGAGGGTAGGAGACGGGCGGCATCGGCCAGGTCACGGGTGTCTCCCTTCGCCGCGGGCCCGCTCGAGCAGGCCGAGCGTCCGTAAGCCCCGCTCGAACTTGCTGAGCGAGGAGGGACGCAGGCCGTACTCGTCCATGAGTTCGTGGCCCGCGCGTCGCAGGAGTTCGGACCCTCCCCCCGCGTCCTCGACCTCGACCTCCAGGAAACCGCCCACCGGCTCGCCGCCCTCTCCGGGGATCACCCATGCGCGGTCCGCGCACAGCACGGCGGAGGGGGATTCGGCCCCTCCCACCCGGAAAGTGTGCCGGTTCGTCCGGATCCCGACGACGGGCCGGAGGGGGACGTCGCCGATCAGGTCGAGCACCACGTCGCGGATCGTGCCGGCCGGGGCCTCGCTGTCCATCGGCACCTCCGCCTCGAGCTCCGTCCGGTCGCGGAGGAGTTCCCGGTCGTCGCGGCCGGGGACGCTCTTCAGTGTGGCCTTCGCACCACCATTCCTGCGGCGGATACGGAGGGAGAAACCGGCGCGGAGGAGGTTGAACCCGTCGGTATCCAGGTACGTGTCTTCCTGGATCCTCTCGCCGGTGGAAGTCAGGGGTTCGCCCGCCAGGACCGTTCGCTTCTCGATTTCGGTCAGAAGCTCCACCGAGTTGGCGAGGAGCTTGACCTCGATTTCGCGTTCCATCATGATCCCGACTCGGGCGAGGTTCCTTTCGAATCGACCATCGACGACAGCGGTGAATCCATGGGCTCGCGATCTTCCCGGAGCAAGTCAGCAGGCAAGTATAAGAAGAGCAAGAAGAAGAAAAAGAAGCCATCGCTCTCGGCGCGCACCGCGGACCGGCACGACCTCTACCAGCGCTCCGTGCAGTACGCCGACTTCGAGCTCGAATTCATCCACCGCGTCTACAGGAAGCACAACGGTTGTCGCCCGCACCACCTCCGCGAGGACTTCTGCGGCACGGCCCTCGTCTCCGCCGCCTGGATCGCGCAGGGAAAGAACTACACCGCCGAGGCCTACGACATCGACCCCGAGCCGCTCGGCTGGGGGAAGGAGCACAATCTCGCTCCTCTCGGCAAGGCGGCGTCCCGCTGCCGGCTGATCGAGAAGGACGTGCGGAAGAAGAGCCGGGTGGCTCCCGAGGTCCGGCTGGCCCAGAACTTCTCCTACCGCGTGTTCCGCGAGCGGAAGGTCCTGCTCGACTACTTCCGGCGCGTGCGGAAGGACCTCGCCGACGGGGGTGTGTTCATCCTCGACACGCACGGCGGTCCGGAGTCCATCACGGAGATGGAGGAGGAGCGGGAAATCGAGCCCGGTTTCACCTACGTCTGGGACCAGGCCGAGTACTGGCCGGGCACGGGCGACTACACCTGCCACATCCATTTCCGGTTCCCGGACGGGACGGAGTGGAACCGGTGCTTCACCTACGAGTGGCGTTTCTGGCACCTGACCGAGGTCCTGGACCTGCTGCGGGACGCCGGTTTCTCGAGGGTGGACTCCTACTGGGAGGGCACCGACGAGGACGGAGAGTCCGGCAACGGGATCTACAAGGCCTCGAAGAAGGGCGAGAACTGCCTGTCGTGGATCACCTACGTGGCGGCGGTGAAGTAGCCGGTCGTCAGAAGTCCCAGCCTACGCCGACCGTGATCCGGAAGTCGCTCTTCTCCGGCGTGTTGCCGTCCTCGTCCGGCACCGGGTCGCCCACCCAGTCCCAGTAGAAGCCGACGTCGAGTTCGAGGTCCCCGTAGAGATCCGAGGACAGGATGATCCCCAGGTGCTGGGTGGAATCGTCGATGTCGCTGAGCCCGATCTGCGCGGAGTAGTCGATCGTGAGGTCCGAGTCCGCCGTGATGTCCCACTCGTAGTGCGACCCCACCGTGGCGATGCCCTGGTCGGTGTAACGATCCTCCCCGGGCTCGACCGTGTCGTACTTCGTGAACTGCCAACCGAGGCCGGCCATCACGTCCCACTCCATCCCCGGCTCGTCGATCACGTGGTACCCGACGCCGGCCGAGGGCGTGACCCGGTAGCGGATGTTCTGGAACTCGTCGCTGTAGATCTCGAGCTTGAACGGCGTGACGTAGAAGTCGCGGCTGATGAACAGGTCCCAGGTGCCCGTGAACAGGTGGTTGTTCACCACCTCGACGTCCTCCACCTCGCCGTAGTTCCCGCGGTAGACGAAGTCGAGCCGTGAGTAGGGCGAGCGCCGCAGCAGGCGGCCGTAGAGCCCGGCGTCGACCTGGTCCGTATTGCCCGACCGCATCGTCGCGTTGAAGGAGATCTTCCCCGACCAGTAGTCCGCCTCGGTGGCCTCGCCGGGAATGATCGAGATGAGGTCCTCTCGCTCGAACTTCCGGCTCCCGAGCTGGATCGAGTCCCCGACGGCGTAGAGCTTCCCGGTCACCACGATCGGATGCCGGGGATCCTCCGGGTCCTCGAACGTGGCGGTGACCATGTCGCGGGAGCGGACCTCTTTCACGTCCTCCCAGTCGAAGGTCTGGTCGTCCATCTCGTCGCTGTCGAACTCCAGGCTGCGGTCGCGCAACTCGGTGATCTCGCCCTTCAACCACTCGCCGGAGGTGAGTTGGATCCAGTCGAAGGCGGGGTCGAACTCGAGCTTCGGCTCGGGAGCGAACACGTCGCCCCAGACGACCTCCGGCTCGGGCGAGAGAGAGGAAGAAGCGCATCCGGCCAGCAGGAGAATCAGTGCAATCCATCGCATGGGCCGATACATAGCGCTCCCGGTTCCGCAGGGCAAGAGATGCCGCGGAGACCTACCGGACGTTCCTCCGTTGCAGCCCTTTCGGCTTGCGCTTCTTCAGGCGCCGGGCCTCCTTCTGCATCGACTGGTACCAGTCGATCAGCTGCTCCTGGCTCGATTCCGGGATCTCTTCCTCTTCCGGCGTCCGGCCCACGTAGGAGCCGTCCGGGCCCATGTCCCATGCGCCGCGCCGATCCGCCAGTTGCTTGTCCAGGATCGTCTGCAGTTCCCGGCGCAGGGCTTCCTCCTCCACCGGGGCGACGCACTCGACGCGGCTCCCGAGGTTGCGCTTCATCGGGTCCGCGGAGCCGATGAAGTACTCCTCCGCGCCGAGATTGTGGAAGTAGTAGATCCGCGTGTGCTCCAGGAAGCGCCCGAGGACGCTGATGACGGTGATGTTCTCGGAGAGCCCGGGCACTCCGGGCCGCAGCCGGCAGGTGTCGCGGATGATGAGCTCGACCTTCACCCCGGCCATCGACGCCGTGTAGAGGGCCCGCGTCATGTCCGGGTCCTCCAGGGCGTTCGCCTTGATGCGGATCAGCGCGACTTCCCCGGCCTCGGCGTGGCCGATCTCGCGGTCGATCCGCTCGAGGAGGCCCCGCTTCAGGTGCTTCGGGGCGGGCAGGATCTTCGCGTACTGGCGCTTCGGCTTGTAGCCGGTGGTCAGGTAGTTGTAGAGCTCGGTGACGTCCTGGCCGATCTCCTCGTCCGACGTCAACAGGCCGAGGTCGGAGTAGAGCCGGGCGGTGCCCGCGTGGTAGTTCCCCGTGCCCACGTGCACGTAGCGCCGCAGTCCATCGTAGTCGCGGCGCACGACGAGGACCGCCTTGCAGTGCGTCTTCAGCCCGACGACGCCGTAGGTCACGTGGATGCCGGCTTCTTCGAGCCGGCCCGCCCAGCGGATGTTCGCGGCCTCGTCGAACCGGGCCTTCAGCTCCACCACCACCGCGACCTGCTTCCCGTTCCGCGCCGCGTCGAGCAGGTACTGGATCGCCCGGGAGTCCTCGGACGTCCGGTAGATCGTCATCTTGATCGCGAGGACCTTCGGGTCCCGGCTCGCCTCGCGCAGGAACCGCTCGACGGAGGTCGTGAACAGCTCGTAGGGGTGGTGGACCAGCACGGAGCCGAGGTCCCGGATCGTGTGGAAGATGTTCCGGGGCGTGCCGAAGTCGGGGTGGTCGATCCCGTGGTGCGGACGGTCGTGCAGTTCCGGGATGTCGATCGAGACGATCTCCATGAGGTCTCGCAGGGCCATGCAGCCCTCGACCTCGAAGACGTCGAGCTCCTCGTCGAGGCCGAGCTCCGCGGCCAGCATTCCGCGGTGGACGGGATCGATGTCCGGCGCCACCTCGAGGCGAACCACCGGGGCGAAACGCCGCTCCCGCAGTTCCTCTTCGATCATCATCAGCAGGTCGTCGGCCTTCTCCTCGTCGAGCTCCGTGTTCGCGTTCCGGGTGACGCGGAACACCTCGCAGGAGTCGACGACCATGCCCGGGAACAGCAGGTCGAGGTTGCCCGCCATCACGCTCTCGAGCGTGACGAACGTGTTCCGCCCCTCGAGCTTGAGCAGCCTCGGCGTCCACTCGCCCACCGGCACCTTGACCCGGGCCAGGGACGGCTCGCTGCTCTTCGCGTACCGCAGCGTGACGAGCAGGTTCACGGAGAGGTTGGACACGAACGGGAACGGGTGGGCGGGGTCCGTCGCCTGGGGCGTGACGAGGGGATAGATGTTCTCGATGTAGTGTCGGCGCAGCTCCTCCCGATCCTCCGGGCCGAGGTCCTCCCACTCCACGACCGCGATGTCGTGGTGCGCCAGCTCCTCCACCAGCTCGTCGAACACGTGGCGCTTCCGGTCGATCAGGAGGCGGATGACGTCGGAGCACTCGTCGATCTGCTGCTGCGGCGTCCGCCCGTCGATCGTCACCTTGTGGACGCCGGCCCCGACCTGCTGCTTCAGGCCGCCGATCCGCTTCATGAAGAACTCGTCGAGGTTCGAGGAGACGATCGACAGGAACTTCACGCGCTCCAGGAGCGGAACGCGGCGATCCTCCGCCTCCGCGAGGACGCGGCAGTTGAAGTTCAGCCACGTGAGCTCGCGGTTCAGGAAGCAGGCCGGATCCCGCAGGTCGAAGGACCCGTCCGGCAGCGGCGCCGGCAGATCGCCCGGGTCCCCGGGCGTCCGGCGCGCCGGGACGGGCGCCTCCGCCGCGTCCTC